>JAOUCV010000076.1 GCA_029859555.1 Gammaproteobacteria bacterium | reverse complement strand
GATATGATTGTGCTCGCTGGAATGGTGGCCGGCATGTTCATCGGCAGCGTTGGCAGTCAGGGTAGAAAAACAAAGAGCCAACAGTAAAAGACCAGTTGGATGGCGCATGGGTTATATCCTTTTTATTTTTAGCTGGAATAGCACTCAGCATCAAGGTGCTATAAATCCCCTGCAGGATTTCAACCCGCACAGGCTGTATTTACCGCGGATGCTAACGAAGGCAGCAACAAAAAAGAATGCGACACATTGTCGCACCCTGGCACATTTCCGGGCGCAGCTTGCCGCTAAGACGCAGTCATAGCATCATGGAGCAATGCCGCAGACACATGATACCCCCTTCGATGAAATAGCCCGCAGAATCCTGTGGCGGCTGTTTCTGCTGCGCAACATCACTGTTACCGGTGTCGGTGCCGGCGTCGCCATCGCCAATGAATTTTTTACTACCGGCATCCCCGCCTTCCCGATTATTGTCACCCTGGGTCTGCTGGCCGGACTCAACATCCTGACATGGCTGCGCCTGCAGGCGTCAGCTCTCATCAGTAACACAGAAATATTTATACAGTTGCTACTGGACATTGCCGGCATCACCAGCCTGTTTTACTTTACCGGCGGTGCAGCCAATCCTTTTGTCTGGTTCTACCTGCTGCCCCTGATCATTGCCGCGACCATTCTGCCCCGCACCCACACCTGGATCATGGCCGGCATCACCGTGGCCTGCTACTCTGCGCTGCTGTTCTTTGCCATACCGATTGGCAGCGACTCCGGTCATGCGCACCACGAAAGCGGGTTCCGGATGCATATACTCGGCATGTGGCTGGGGTTTGTAATGAGCGCCGGTTTTGTTGCCGTCATCATTGTCGGCATGGCCCACAGTCTGCGGGAGCGGGATCGTAAACTGGCTGAAGCGCGCGAACAGGCACTGCAGAACGAACGCCTGATTGCGCTGGGCACACTGGCGACCGGCGCAGCGCATGAACTGGGTACACCGCTGGGAACCATGGCCATCCTGACCGCAGAACTGGAACAGGAGTACAGCAACCCGGATTACAGCGACCTGCACCGGAAACTCGGCATCCTGCGTGAACAAATCAGCCGCTGCAAGGAAACCCTCTCCGTTATCTCCGTGTCTGCCGGAGCGGAGCGTGCAGAAGCCGGCCATCGCATGCCCGTTAAAGATTATCTCGACCATGTAATTACTGAATGGCGTGAACAACGCCCGAACATCAAACTCGATGCAGCCATCAACAGCCCGGCAGTTGCCGCACACATCCTCGCAGAACGCACACTCAGCCAGGCCCTGATAAACATTTTGAATAATGCCGCAGACGCATCGCCGGATGACGTTTATCTTCAGGCTGACTGGAGTAACGAGGTACTTAATCTGGAAGTTTCTGATCGCGGGCCGGGGCTTAGTGCCGAAATCTACAATCAGCTCGGCAAAACACCTGTGACCACCAAAGACGAGGGACTGGGTGTAGGGCTGTTCCTGGCGCAGGCAACCATTCAGCGTCTCGGTGGAAAATTGTCCATCAGCAACAGGGAAGCTAATGGTACGACTTTGCGAATCACGCTGCCTTTGCTTACAGAGGTTATCTTGCAGGATGCGCCAGGTCTGTAAAGCGCATCAATCGCGCACGAGATCCGCTCCTGCAGTCGTATCGACTGTCGCAGGAGTGCTTTGCAAACGCGATTTAGCATTGAACATCGCGTGGATTCGATCTGCATCTACAAGCTGGTTTTACAGGAAAAACACATGAGCAACGAAGACACACCCAACGAAAACCCGGTGCTGCTACTGGTGGATGACGACGAGATCTACTGCGAGGTGCTCAGCGATGCCCTGAGGAAACGCAATTATGCCGTCTCCAGTGCGCATAACCTCGCGACCGCCCTGCAACTCGCCAGGGATATCGAGCCTGAATACGCAGTGGTTGACCTGCGCATCGGCGCCGAATCGGGCCTGCAACTGGTCAAGCAACTGGCCGAACTGGATGACAACACCCGCATCGTCATGCTTACCGGTTTCGCCAGCGTGACCACAGCTGTGGAATCGATCAAGCTGGGGGCCGTGCATTACCTGACGAAACCGGCCACCGCAGATGAAGTCGTTGCCGCCCTGCACCGCGACGAAGGTGACGCCTCCGTGGAACCGTCTGAACAACCACTGTCCGTTAAACGGCTCGAATGGGAACACCTGCAAAAAGTTCTCTCTGAACACAAAGGCAATATCTCTGCCGCCGCCCGCGCCCTGAACATGCACCGCCGCACACTGCAACGCAAACTGGCGAAACGCCCGGTCAAGGAATAAAGCCCTCTCCTGTGCCAGCTGCAGCGTTAGCCGGCAGCAAGCCACAGCAACCCCCGTAAAAACCGCTAGTTACACTCGTCAAGCTTTCCGTGTTGCTTATTTACAACACAAAAGTTGGCGATAATAGTTGTACAGTCAGAGACTTGCTATTTACACATTATAAATGTTGTTTTTGAACCGCATCTATTGTAGTGTCCACGATACAGCGTGAGGGATGCTACAAAACAGTCCCGCATATAAAGGCTACTGCAACACTGCCGATCCCTCCCGCTAGCTAACCTGAACGAGGAGAATAACGATGGCTACTCACCAAACCGCTGTACATCATCTACGCAATTACTGCACTGCCACACTACTCGCACTGGGCGCTGGCAACGCAGTCGCCAGCAGCTTTGCCCTGATTGAACAAAGCGTCAGCGGCATGGGCACTGCCTACGCCGTCGGCTCCTCCGGTATCGATGATGCCAGCACCGTCTTCTTTAACCCGGCAGGCATGTCGCGCCTGCACGGATCACATTTGTCAGGCGGCTTGCATATTGTCGACCTCAAAACAGATTTCAAGGGCAGCGCTGAATATGCCAACCTGCCCCCCCCGCTTTCTGGCTTAGATGGCTTAGCTATTGACGGCAAAAAGAAAAAAACCCTCGATACCACCGAAGTGGTACCCAGCGGCTATATCTCGCACCAGTACAGCGACAAGGTCTGGTTCGGCATGGGCGTCAATGCACCCTTTGGGCTTAAAACCGAATACGATAGCAAGTGGGTTGGTCGCTACCACGCAAATAAATCGGAACTACTTACCATCAACATCAACCCCTCCATGGCCTTCAAGTTTAACGACAATGTCTCGATTGGTTTTGGCATCAGTGCAATGTATGCAGACGGCGAACTGACCAATGCGATCGACGGCGGACTTTTAGCTGGCGCACCTGGCGCGAATGACGGCAAGATCAAACTGACAGCAGATGACTGGGGCTATGGTTTCAACACCGGACTGCTGCTGACACCCACACAGAATACCCGCATCGGCCTGCATTACCGTTCAGAGATCGACCTGAAACTTGACGGCGATGCCAAGGTCACCGGCCTTGGCGCACCAATTAATGGCAAACAGGATGCCAAGCTGGATATTACCCTGCCGGACACGGTCTCACTGAGCGGTAATTACTCCCTGAATTCACGCTGGGCATTCATGGCAGATGTTACCTGGACCAACTGGAGCGACATCGACACACTGGATATCAAGCTGCAGGACGGTTCACGCAGTGTCGCCGTCTGGGACTACGATGACAGCTGGCGCTATTCCATCGGCGCCGAATTCAAACCCAGTCGCACCTGGACATTCCGCACCGGCGTGGCACTGGATGAAACACCCGTGCCGAGTAATAGCCTGCGTTCACCGCGGGTTCCGGATAACGACCGCACCTGGTTGACACTGGGTATGACCTATCGGCACACACCCAATCTGAGCTTTGATTTTGGTTACGCACACATCTTTGTCGACGACCCGAAGATGAAAGGCGTATCTGACAACCATAACCCCAAGGCCGGCCAGAGCACCGGCTTCCACAGCCTGTCCGGCGACTATGATGCTTCAGTCGACATTCTGAGCGCACAGGTAAACTGGAAGTTCAGATAACTATCAGAGTCAGCGTCGTTCCCGGCATCCTTGCCTCTCACGACGTAGCTGCAACCCTGCAGGCAATAAAAAACCCCGGTCAATGGCCGGGGTTTTTTATTGCTACTGATAATGAAGCCCGGCGTTAGCCACCCTTCTTCATCAGGAACAGAAACTTTCCATCTTCTTCAGAAGAAGACATCAGCTCATTGCCGGTCTGCTTGGCGAAGGCCTCAAAGTCCTTGACCGAACCTGGATCAGTTGCAATGATGCGCAGCACCTTGCCAGCCTCAAGACCATTCAGGGCCTTCTTTGCACGTAAGATAGGCAAAGGGCAATTCAGACCCGTTGCATCCAGTTCGTCATCAAAATCTGCCATCACAACTCTCCTTTTTAAAAATTAGTGCTATTGTATCAATCCGACTGTGCGAACTATTGTTAATGAGATTAGAATACACAGGACAAGTTATGATATCACGCCCCGGAAGGCAAGACCCCATCGGGGAGACCCCGCAGCCCGCTGAAAGCGGACGCCGATTCCCTGTTAGAGCCCTCTCAGCAATAAATTACGCCTAATATATGGATACACCGCTCCGACTGCTGCTTGCCCTGCTACTGATTTTACCGCCTCCGGCGGTTCTGCCGCAGTCCAGTTTTGACGACCTTCCCAACCTGGGAGACGCCTCCGGACAGGTGATTTCTCCCAAGCAGGACAAGGAACTGGGCGCCTATTTCATGCGCCAGATACGCCAGGCCGGCATGGTACTGGATGACCCGGAGACCACCACCTACCTGCAGGCAATGGGACACAAGCTGGCTATCCACAGTGAAAACCCGGGCTATGGATTTACCTTTTTCCTGGTAAACGACACCAGCATAAACGCCTTCGCGGGCCCCGGGGGCTATATTGGCGCCAATGTTGGATTATTTCTCGCCGCCGAGTCAGAAAGCGAACTGGCGGGTGTAATGGCCCACGAAATCGCGCACGTCACCCAACGCCACCTCGCGCGCGCCTTCCAGGCCCAGGAAAGAATGAGTCTGCCAACAACAGCCGCCATCATTGCAGCAATCATTATCGGCGCAGCTGCCGATCCTGCAGCCGGTGCAGCGGCAATGACAGCCGCCTCGGCAGCGGGCATACAGAGCCAGATCAACTTTACCCGTGCCAATGAAAAAGAGGCAGACCGTGTCGGTATTCAGACCCTGGCTGCCGCCAACTATGATCCCTATGGCATGCCGGCATTTTTTGAGCGCTTGCAAAAAAACTCGAAGCTCTATGGCACCCGCCCGCCGGAATTTCTCAGCACTCACCCGGTGACGTCAAATCGTATTTCCGAAGCAACTGCACGCGCCGAAACCTTCCCCAGGGTCAAGGAATATACCAGCCTGGACTTCTTTCTGTTACAGGCAAAGCTGCGCGTCAACAATTACGACAACCCCAAGCAGGTACTGGCAGATACCCGGCGCTACGAAGGCAAGGCGACAGGTAAAACAGTGACAGAGCAATATGAATTTGCCTTGTTGCTGGCAAGCAACGAAAAATACAACGAAGCACTGCCGATCATGCAAAAACTGTATAAAAACGACCCCGACCGGATTACCTACCGGCTTGCACTGGGCAGGATTCTGAGTGATGCAAATCAAAAACAGGAAGCACTGGACCTCTATAAAAACACCCTGAATCTATACCCCGGTGAAATCATGGTCATCCAGCCCTATGCAACGACCCTGATGGCCGCCGGCAAGTCCGGTAAGGCCTACAGCCTGCTTTCGGAAATCAGCAATAACAATGATCCCGAGCCGCAGATCTATAAATTACTGGCCCAGGCCGCCGGGGCGACCAACCATAAAATACAGACACATACCGCAATGTCTCAGTATTACTTCCTAAATGGCTATACAAATCAAGCAATTGAACAGTTAAAACTGGCCGAGAGGTCACCCTCTCTCAGTTCTTATGAGACAGCACGCATTCAGGCACGCATCGCAAATCTGGAAGCATTGCTCAGAGCAGAGAGACAGCAATAAAAACAGTTACAAAGATTAGAATAATTTCATTTCCTTTTAGGGGGAAACGTTGCTTGACAGAACACAAATACGGGTGCTAATTTTCGTCCTCTGTACCACGAAACATAAAAAAATCAGATTTTTACTGAACCATCAACCAATCTGGAGTTCATCAATGAAAACAAGCTTCAACGTCAAGCTGCTATCAACCGCTCTACTTTCATTGTGGCTGGTTTCAGGATGCGCAAGCAACTCTTCCAACGGGGGATCAAAAGCAAGCGCCGAAGCCACCACTGCAATAGCTAACGCCAATGACGCCATCAAGGCAGCCAAAGGCAATGACTGGATCTGGAGAGACACCGAAAAGTTTGTAAAACAAGCCCAGGAAGCAGCTGCTACCGGCGACAATGCCAAAGCGATCAAACTGGCTGACAAGGCACGATTCCAGGCTGATGCTGCTGTAGAGCAGTACAACATGGAAACCACCCATCAGCGTGGATTGCGTTAAATCCGCTTAAATAATATAAAGATCATCGTTATTGGTAACCAACACAAACATTAGGAGAAGACACGATGCGGCATACCGCGAAGAAACTTTTCATGACAACGTTTTCACTTGCAGCAGTAATCGGGGCTTTACTGTTTACCTCGTTTCCGGCATCAGCGGCTGACGGGGCTTCCGTCATTGAAAAAGGCAAAGCAGTCGCTTTTGACCGCAAGAAGGGTAACTGCCTTGCATGTCATGCCATGGGAGATGGAACATTACCTGGCAACATCGGCCCACCGCTGATCGGCATGAAGGCACGCTTCCCGGATAAAGCCAAGATGCGTGCACAGATCTGGGACCCCACAGTGGCTAACCCCAACAGCATAATGATCCCGTTTGGACGTAACCGGGTTCTCTCAGAGGAAGAGATTGACCAGATTGTTGAATACACCTACTCCCTCTAAAAATATTATTTAACGAGTATCCATTCCAAATTTCCAGGAGAATGACACGTGACAAGCATGAAACGCAGAATATTTCTTAAGGGCTCACTCGCCACAGGCGCAGTGGGAATGGCAGTCAGTACTGGCCTGCTCACACCCAGAGCTTCTCTGGCCGCATGGACAAAAGCCGCTTTTGAGGCAACCGATGTGAACGGCGGTGCCAGCGCACTGTATGGCTCTACCAGCATGGACAAGAGTGACAAGATCAAGATCAAGGCACCTGATATTGCTGAAAACGGTGCAGTTGTTCCCGTCTCGGTCACCACAAGCATCGATGGCGTTTCTTCCATTAGCCTGTTCGCTGACAAGAACGCCACTCCACTGACCGCCGAATTCACACTGGGTCCGGGCACAGAAGGATACGTTTCGACCCGTATCAAAATGGGCAAAACTGCAAACGTTGTCGCTATCGTCAAGGCCGGTGACAAACTTTACAGCAGCAGCAAGGAAGTCAAGGTAACCATCGGTGGCTGTGGCGGTTAACCCCTTCACCTGCTCATACAAATTTAAAATCCAAGACATTAAAGAGGACTAACCATGGCAAGCATTAAAATGCGCGCAAAAATTACAGACGGTGTTACCACAGTCAAGGTGCTGATTAGCCACCCGATGGATACCGGCCTTGTGAAAAACAAAAAAACCGGCAAGAAAATCCCGGCTCATTTCATTCAGGAAGTTGTCTGCAAGCACAAGGACACTACGATAATGACAGCAAACTGGGGGGCAGCAATTTCCAAGAACCCGTACCTGTCATTTAAATTCAAAGGTGCAGCAGCAGGCGACACGATCAGTCTCAGCTGGGTTGACAACAAGGGCGAGAAAGATTCGTCCGATATTGCCATCAAATAATCACTTGTCGACCGAAAGACAACCATTGATCTGAAGGGGACACATTCAATGAAAAAACTCTTGATTGCTACACTCGTACTAGGTCTGTTCGGCGGCGCTTCGCTGTCGGTACAGGCATCACCGGAGCAGGATCTGAAAGAATTCAGGGCCTACTTCAAGAACCGCTTTCCGGGCACACCATTCAACGATTTTGTAAACGGTGTTTACTCAATCGATGCTGCATCCAGGGAACAATGGGAAGAAATCGAGGAATTCCCTCCCTATGAGCTGAACATTGAAAAAGGTGAAACGCTGTTCAATACCCCGTTTGCAAACGGTAAATCCTATGCCGATTGCTTTGACAAGGGTGGTATTGGCATTGCCCACCGGTATCCGTTCTTTGACCAGGAATCCGGCCAGGTAATCACGCTGGAAGGTTCAATCAACGCCTGCCGTGCCGTCAACGGCGAGAAGCCGTTAAAGTGGTCAAAAGGCGCCATTGCTGACGTTTCCGCATACATGCACTACACCTCACGCGGACAGGTCATCAACGTGGTAGTTCCGAGCGACCCGGCAGCACAGGCTGCTTACCAGCAAGGCAAGAACCACTTCTATGCCAAGCGTGGCCAGTTGAACATGTCCTGTGCGGATTGCCATGCCTACAACTCGGGCAACAAGATCCGTGCCGACCTGCTGAGCCCCGCACTGGGACACACCAGTGGCTTCCCGGTCTATCGTTCCAAGTGGGGTGGTATGGGTACGCTGCACCGTCGCTATGGCGGCTGTAACAAGCAGGTTCGTGCCAAGCCTTACAAGGCTCAGAGCGACGAGTACAAAACGCTGGAGTACTTCCACTCTTACATGAGCAACGGACTGGAAATAAACGGCCCGAGCGCACGTAAATAAGGTAATCAGCAAGCAGTAATAAAAAGCCCGGTTTCTACCGGGCTTTTTTTATGCCGCAATTAAAAAGCTGTGGCGT
>JAOUCV010000075.1 GCA_029859555.1 Gammaproteobacteria bacterium | reverse complement strand
TTGATACTCCGGAAGGGGAAGAGCTACCCGGGATGGTTATTACCGCGGATGATGCCGGGGTTGAAGTGGATTTCAATCACCCGATGGCAGGGCATGTAGTGATTTTTGAGGTTGAGATTATTGAGGTGGTGCTGGCAGATTCTGATAGTTGATGCAATCGCGGACCAGGTCCGCTCCTACAGGTGGATCGGTTACCTCGGTCCCTGCAGGAGCGGACCGCGTCCGCGATAGATCGCGAAGCGATCTGTTTTTCTTATACATGACCTATAATTAACCCATTATGACAAGCCCTGCAAAAGTTATTCTCGCCAACCCGCGCGGTTTTTGTGCCGGTGTCGACCGCGCTATCGAAATCGTTGAGCGGGCACTGGAACTGTTTGGCGCGCCGATCTATGTGCGTCATGAAGTGGTACACAATCGCCATGTTGTCGAAGGGCTGCGTGCACGTGGCACCGTGTTTGTTGATGAGCTCGATGAAGTGCCTGACGGCAGCACTGTCATCTACAGCGCACACGGTGTGTCGCTGGCCGTGCATGCCGAGGGCCGGCAACGTGGTCTGCGCGTGTTCGATGCGACCTGTCCGCTGGTTACCAAGGTGCACCTGGAGGTCAGTCGGCATGCCGATGCCGGGCGCGAATGCATCCTGATCGGACACAAGGGGCACCCCGAGGTGGAAGGCACCATGGGTCAGTACGACAGCTCCAGCGGCGGTGTGATGTACCTGGTGGAGACGCCGGAAGATGTTGCCGGTTTGCAGGTTGGGAATCCGGATGAGCTGGCCTTTGTGACGCAGACGACCCTGTCTGTTGATGATACCTTGCGGGTGATTGATGCCTTGAGAACACGTTTCCCGTCGATACAGGGCCCACGCAAGGATGATATCTGTTATGCCACGCAGAACCGGCAGGATGCGGTCAAGCAGCTGGCACAGCAGTGTGACGTGATTCTTGTGGTGGGTTCTCCAAACAGTTCGAATTCAAACCGCCTGCGCGAGCTGGCAGAGAACAGCGGCGTGACCGCGCATTTGATAGACGAAGCCGGTCAGATAGAAGATGCCTGGTTACAGGGCAAGCAGGCTATTGGCGTGACCGCCGGCGCATCGGCACCGGAAGAACTCGTCACCGGTGTCATTGAAAAACTGCGGGCGCGCGGTGTGCTGTCGGTGGATGAATCACAGGGTAAAAAAGAACCGGTGACGTTTTCGCTACCGGGCGAGTTGAAGAAAGCCAACCCGGACGGGGTGGGTTGAGGCAAACGTGTGCCGGGGTAATACGGCGTTTTATTCAGACCAGCCGGAAGGCTTTATTTCCAGCACTTATCCACGCCATGCGAGCCACCGGAAACAGATTTCTTGCCCAGTGATGTCAGGGTGAACGTGTGGCATTTGTCTTTATTCTGGCCACCAAGGCTGGTCGGGGCGGCGCTGACGGTAAACGAGACATTGTTGGCCGTGACAATCGAGAGTGTGTAAAAGCCACCATCGGTGGTGGCGGTGTACACTTCGGACACAGTGCCCTTGGCCGGATAGGTTCCACGATCCGAGTAGGCCCGTTCCATTCGGTCAGCCAGTTCCAGTAGTTGTCCCATACCCTCTGCACGGCGTGATTTCTTCACATGTTCCTGGTAGGAGGGATAACCGACGGCGACGATTACAGAAAGTACTGCGAGGACGATCATCAGTTCTATGAGTGTAAAGCCACGTGTCTTTTTCATCATGCTATTTCCCTTCTGTCTGATCCTGTAGTGCCCCCGCATGGCCAGCCGGCCATGCGGGGTGCAGTGAACGACTACTGTCGCAGGTCGATCCAGTTGCGCTGACCGAGCACGGCGTTCGGGCCCTTGGACTCGAGGTCAATGACCTCGATGGCTGTTACGTCGGCTGGTGTGCCATCTTCACTGGAGGAATTGCCACCGTCGCCCGGGTCATCAAGGTTCTTGTCGATGTCGAGCAGGTGCTGTTCCGGGATATGCCCCGGTGCATACTCCCTGTACTTGGCATAGTCGGCCAGTAGCGGGTTGGCATCAAGCAGGTCAGCCATTTCCAGCAATTTCTGGTTGAGAGTGTCCTCATCGGGGGCCTGTTCGATTTCCCTCAGCAGCCGGGCAAATGCATCCAGTGGGCATTCCTCATCCGCGGTGCTGTTCTCGCACGCTGTGACCAGGGAATTGGTGAGTCCCTGGTATTCACCCAGTGTCAGCCCGCCGTGTTCCTGGCTGATGCGTCCCTTCCAGTTGGGATCCCCGTAACACGGGGTGCTGGCCGGCTCCCCGGTACGCAGGTTGTCCGCCAGTTCGCTGTAATGCCAGAACATGCTGGCCTCGTACAACAGACCGCTCTGGGCTGGCCCCTTATAGTCTGTACCATCGGCGGGATCCCTGGTGAGGGCCGTGGTTACGCTGCCATCCTTGACCAGCTCGTAGGCATAGGCGTGGGTGCCACCAAAGCGCTGCTTCGATTGCACCGGCAGGTTTTTCAGGCTGCCGGAGCCATCCGGTGGCTGCAGTGTGAATCCCACCTTCTCTTCGCCATCGGCGCCACTGACGGCGAGCAACTGTACGACCAGTGCACCGTTGCGCCAGCGGAAGCCGCTGCCCTCCTCGGAACGTATTTCCGTGACATGCAGACCGTCGGCCGGGTCCTTGATATAGCCGGCAACCGGTCGGGTCAGGTCCGGGCAGTTGGCAGGGATACCCGTCAGGGCTTCCTCGGCATAGCAGAGTACATTGCTATCCTGGTAGTCCACCGGGTCGCGGTAATCGTGCAGGCCGAGCACGCACTGGGCGCGGGTACCGACAACGCCCTCGTCAAGGATGGAACGCTGCCCGAAGCCCACGCGCAGGGTCGGGTGGTCGCTGGTGCCGGCGGCAACATTCTCGATGCAGCCGGTGTCCTTGAGGATGTCAGCTAAGGTCAGCACCAGATTGTTGTCGTTAAAGAAATCAGGCAAGTCCTCACCATGGACCAGCGTGTTCCTTTCAAGCTCCGTGGTTACCAGGTCCTGATATTCCAGGACAGGCCATGTACGGCAGCCGATCTGCAGGGTGCCACTGAATGACAGGTCGGCATTGGCCAGTGTGACGATGAATTTCTGGTCGGGGTCGATGGGCAGGCCACTCAGCATGTAGGTCTCTGAGGCATAGGCCTCGGTACAGCCGATGACGGTAACGGCGTCATCGTCGAGCACTGCCACGCTGTCATCAGGGCAGGACAGCACGCCACCGGTGACGTCGGGCTCGACCGGTGTGTAGGTGTCGTAGGCACGGTTTAGTTCTCCCTCAATAGCCTCGATGCAGCGTAATATCGTGTCGCCGTCGGCATTGACGGTTTTTACCGGGATGCGCTCCTGGTTTTCGCCTGTCGGGCAATCGCCAGAAATGTCTGGCGCTATGCTGGGGACCGATGCCCCGAGATTGGCCAGGCCACGCCGGGGTTCAAGCTCAAACAGGTCCACGTAGTCGACGCCATGGATGGTGTCGTACTTGTGTACATGGCCGTCGACACCGCGGCCAAGGCCGTCGCTGCTGGTGACGTTGTAGCCCTCACTGTGCTTGCTGACATTATTGGGTGCGGTCTCGCCACCTTGTCCTGCCAGCGGGCTGTCTGTCTGCACATCAATGTGGCCACTAAGGATCGGCCCCGTGATCGGGAGCGGTGGTACTGGCAGGATAATGCCGTTGATGTACATCTTGTCGATGCCGTTACGCAGGCGGACAAAGGCCGGCTGGGCGATATTGCCAGAGCCCAGGCTCAGTGAAACCGGCAGCTGGCCACTGAGTGTGTCCTCCTCACTCAGTATCAGATCACCGTTCAGGTTATAGACAATCTCGCCGCCGTCACCGCCGGTGAGAAAGTCCAGTGAAGTGATCCAGCTGTCGCCCGGCAGAGAATCGCGATTGGTACAGTTCGGGTCTCCACTGGTGGCTGGGCCGGTCGGGTTGGTTGTGACGAACTGCAGACGTTTGGCGCGCAGGAAGGGGTCGCCGATCAGGCGCTGGCCACAGTCTGGCAGGGGTGTCTTCCAGCCCAAAACGGGGGTGCAGGGATTGTCCGGATCAGGGGTGGTCGGACAGGTTAATGGTACTTCTCTATTGCTGTCCATGACCCTGACCGTCTGTCCAAGTAGCGTACTGGCAGTGGTATTGATGGTCTGCGTCTGCAGGTCAGTGTCGGTAATAGTGGGTGGTTCCGCGTTTCCCGGATCGGCAAGCCATGCATCTATCCATGCTTTCTTGATGAGCAGGCCATAGACGGCCTGTGAAGAGATGTCATCGAGGGCATCGTGCTCGCTCAGCAGACTGCCGGTTCCAAACAAGACCATGTAACTGCCGGGCAGCTCCGGGTGTTCCGAAATCGTAGGTGCAGTGGTGATCGGTCTGTCCTGATCACCGCTGAAGATCTTGACGAATGACGAGTTAGCCGGGTTGGCCTTGTCCAACAAGAACATCCACAAGTCACCGTTCATGTCGCCGGCAAAGGCCAGTTCAGGTTGCAGATCGCTGTTAGGCAGACTCAGCAGGGTGGGCGCTGACAATCCACGCGTATTGGTGCCTACCGGGACGGCGACCGGTGTGTAGCTGCCATCCAGCGGGATAAACAGTAGCTTGGCTTCATTGCTGAAGCTGCCATAGCCGTTGCCCGTGATGACATACCATGCGGGTGATGCCTTTGTGCCCAGAGTGGCGATACGGGGTGCGCCGTAGATGTTACCGAAATCAGTGCCGGTCTTCTCGAATAATACCTTGTCACTGGAATAGCCTGGGTTGGTGACATCCAGAGCGAACAGGCCCTTGAAGCCGGCACCGCCACCACCTGCCAGTATTCTCTTCCATTGGCAACCTGTGATATCGGTGTCGTTACAAGTGGTTGGATCGTCCTGTGCTGAAAGGACGGTCATTTCGCCATCCATGTAATAGGTATGATTGTAGGCGGTATTACGTGCGGCCAGTTTGTCCAGTTTGCCAACTACCATGGAAGGGATATAGGCATAGTTTTCTGCGCCACTGTCCGCGTCCAAGAAGTGCATCATGCCATCATTGGCCGGTGTGGCAACGACACCATCAACACTTGCCATCGATGTGCGGAATTCGGAGTAGCCTTCCAGGTTACCGAGCAGTTCTCTTGGCGGGCCGATATAGAGAGGACTGCGGGTGATATCACCGAGTACGCTGTAGCGACGACGCAGAAAGCCCCCGTCCAGATTTCTTTCCTTGCTGCGATCGCCGCGGATGTAGTTCAGAATCGGGCTGAAGTAGTGGTTACTCTGGTCCTGGTCAGGGTTCACAGCATCATCGGTTGTCGGGTCACCATCCGGATTGTTAATAGTGGTGGAGTCCAATGCCAGTTTTTGTGCGCCAGACAGGTTATTCCAGAGAAAATCGATCTGGTTCCCATTCGTGGTGGTAATGATATTGCGGCTTTTCCAGTAACTGTCATCTGTTGGGTCGTCGGCACCCGCAGCGATGAAGGTGGCGCGGGCCGACCAGCAGCCCGGTGACCGACCGCACAAGCCTGCGTCACCTGCAGTCGCCGGGTTGGCACCGACGGGTACATCGGTCTGCCGGGTGCCGCCGCTACTCAATATTTCGTATTCGATCACGTCACCTTGCCAGGCGCCATTTTCGTACCAGGAACGGTAGGCCCGTGTGTCACCCAGTATGAGATCGTTGCTCTTCAGGGCATACTTGCCAATCATGATGGTTGGCTGATCATCAGTGTTCAGGAGCGCAACGGCATAGATGAGTCCACTGATGCACAGCCCCAGAAGGCCAAAAATCTTGATATAGCGAAATTTTTCTTGCTTGTTCATTGTGCTTCTCCGGATGATCAGGGTAATAGCGGGTTGGTAACAACCACTGACTGGACAATGCGTTTTGCACCGCGTGAGCTTTCACTCTGGGCGGTAACCAGAAATACCTGGACAATAGCGCCGGGTGCCGGGGTAATAGTGCCGGTATAGGAGTTATCTTCGCCGTCGTCGTTATCGGTACCTGCGTTAATGATGACGTACTCACCGGTGCTGCCATCGGGTAGTACCACTTCTTTAGTGGTAAAACCCCAGGTGAGATCGGATGGCTCGATGTCACCAGCAGCGTGGTAGCCGTCTGTGGTCGGGTAGGAAAGACCGCTGGATTCCACCAGCAGGATGTCCTCTATGCCTCTCGCCAGCGTGTACTCGGCATTATTAAGGGCGGTGGTCTGGAACTGGGTGTTGCCGGCCATCAGGTTTTCAAGACGTGACACGTTCATGCCGAACACGCCGAGCAGGGTCAGTATCAGCAGAAAGATCAGCGCCATGAACAGGGCGGCGCCGGCCTGGTGCCGGGGTGATTGAGAATTCTTGTAGAGAAGCTTGTGCATATTCAGTCTCCGCCCTAGCGTTTGTTACGCAGTCGTATGGTCGAGGTATAGAGTTTGCGCCGATAACCGCGACCGGCCGTGTCTGCCGGGGTGTAACTCTCGTTGCCCATGGCATAGGCGTTGTCGTTGGTGTAGCCGGTCTCGGGACATTCGGCACGGACCAGCAGCCAGAGGCGTGTGGTGACTACGTCTTCCCAGTCCGGTTTGAGTGAATCAGTTGAATCAATATCGCCACCGTCGTAGTAGCGGTTGACGACGCCGTCGCCGCTGGAGTCGACGCCGTATTTTATTTGCAGGTTATCCACGCCATAGGCGATTTCCTCGGCGGTAAGCCCGCCGCTGCTGCTAAGTTCGACCCGGAATAATGACGGTACGTCTCCATCGGCAGGGCAGGCCGAGGTGTTGCTGGATGTGCCTATATAGTAGGCGCGCGCAACCAGTTCTGCGGTCCTGATGGCCGGTGCAACCAGCAAGTTGTCCGGGTCTTCACTTTCACTGCCTTTAAACAGGCGTCCCCTGAACAGCGAGGAACGCAGAAAATATTCATCCGGGTAACAGTCCTTGATAGTATTTTTACCGGTTTCGCAGGGCAGCGGCTTGGTAATGCTGCCAACAGCAGACGCATGTGCGTAGCGCACCATCATCACGTCACCCCTGACGTAGGCCGTGGCGCCGGCATCTTTTAAACAACTGTAGTCGTTGCCTGAATCTGACGGCTTTTCACTGCCGCTAAGATCGAGGCCGTAAATACTGCGATTCAGCATGCGCGCCCAGCTGGACGGGTCCGCAATGGAGCATGACTCCGTCGCAGCCGGGTTGATGCTTTGTGTGCCGGTGATGGTGTCGATATCGGCATTGCCGCCCCAGTAACCGGCGCGACGCAGGTCGGACGCGACCACATTCATGGCATAGCGGCCGTTTTCCTGGATGCGCGAGAGGTTGTTCTGTATGACAAAACTTTTCTTCGAACTGAGGAATATTTGCCCGATGCCTGCCAGCAGGATGAGTGTGATGACCAGGGCGACCATCAGTTCTACCATGCTGAAGCCACGGCAATGGTAGGGTGATTGGTTTTTGTGTTTTAGTGTGCGCATAGTTATTCCGCAAAAATCAGTCGAAAGCACCGCAGATCATCATTGTCCGCTGGTGGACAGGTGGTACCCGTTGCGCCGGTGCGGTTCTGGTCCCAGCGAACAGTAACGGTGTGTGTCAGTGGCGGACCGGCAGTCTGGGTGATTTCCCCCAGTCCTCCGGGCAGTGTGGCAATGGCGACCTTCCACTGATCGAGGTCGTAATTCGCCAGTTGCGAGGTAGTGCAATCGGTTGAGGTGCAGTCGGTTGGTGTACCGGTGACCGGGTCCGTGTCAATGACATAGTCACCATCGAGAATGCCCTGCGGGTTGGCGCGCATGCGATCGGTAATATCATAGGCGAGCATGGTGGAGGTGGTGCGCATGCTGGCCATTTCGTTTGATCGCAAGCCGGTGGTTTGCAGGGCGGCCAGCCCCAGCAGTCCGATGGATAGCACCAGCAAGGCAATCAGCACTTCCAGCAGGGTAAAACCTTGCTGTTTGTTTCCAAAATTTTTGGCTGGAGACGTCACGATGTCAGATGTCCTTTTGATTAAGTACATGGTTGCTCGGTGATATTTGTGTGGCCTTGCGGAGTAATCCTGATTTCGCGTTTCTGTTGGTGATCGCAGTCATCTGCCGTCAGTGTCAGGATGACTTCTGCGTGGGATGTATGCCCGGTGGGCAGAAAACGGATATTGCTGCTATCGGCAGTCAGGGTGCTGCGTATCGGTCCGGCGACGGTATTAATCAGGCAGTCCTCGGTTTCCAGGCAGGCTCCGGTACCTGCGTCGATTCCGCCATCTCGATTCAAATCCGAGAAAACGATCCAGCCGGTGGACCAGTCATTGATGCCGGAGCAGCCATCCAGGTCTGCGTTGGCGGCGCACAGGGTGGTGCCGGAACCTCGCTTGACCGCTTCATTGCGGGCCATCTGGGCGCTGACCACGAAACCGTTGGCCTGACTGGTGATGCGGTTGTTTTTTACAAACTGCATAAAGCTGGGAATGGCGGTAGCCAGCAGCACGCTGACGACCACAATGGTGATCAACAGCTCAACCAGGGTAAATCCGTTTTGTCTTTCCATATACATAGTTCTACAAACCTCGCTCAACCGTGTCATCCGCTATAAGATAAGCGGCTTAATTTACCCGATAGGCGGGTGCAATGCGTGTTTTTTCCGCGGCATTCGGTGCTGGCGGCAACGCACTGAAAAGCAACTGTTTATAAAGAATGTATGCCCAGCTACAGGCTATCGGCCGAAAAAGAACATTCTTGATGGCGCCCGGGTGGCCGCCGTCGCAAAGCGACGCTACTAACCAAAGG
>JAOUCV010000074.1 GCA_029859555.1 Gammaproteobacteria bacterium | reverse complement strand
GGCCAGGGTGCCGCTGAAAGTCGCGCCACCGCTTAAGGTGGCAGAACCGGTGGTCGAAGCGCCGGTTGCTGCCGCTGTGACAAAGCCTGTTGAAGAACCATTGCCGGTGAAAGTGGTTGCGGCGCCCGCGCCCGTCGTAGCGCCAGTACCACAGGTGTTTCAGGACAGCCTCAAGGGTGGCGCAAAAGGACCGGTGATGGTCAAGCTGCCAGCAGCCGAATTCGAGATGGGTAGTCCGGGAAATTCCCTGAATTTTGATGAAAGTCCACGTCATAAAGTGACATTGCAAGGCTTCTCTATCAGCAAGCTCGAGGTGACGTTTTCTGAATATGATAAATTCGCCCGCGCTACCGGTCGGCGCATGCCTTATGATGAATCATGGGGGCGAAGAACTCGTCCTGTGATCAATGTTTCCTGGAATGATGCCCGCGCCTATGCAGCCTGGTTGTCAAAGAGAACCGGCCAGCGTTATCGCTTGCCGACAGAAGCTGAATGGGAATATGCAGCCAGGGCTGGCAGCACTGAAAAGGCCTGGTGGGATAGCAATTCGGCAGTGAAGCCGGCGAACTGCTTTAATTGTGGCAGTAAGTGGGATGGTAAGAGCACCGCCCCGGCCGGCAGTTTTAGTGGTAACGCTTTCGGTCTTTTTGACACGGCGGGTAATGCGCAGGAGTGGACAGAGGACTGCTACCACACCAGCTATAAAGGTGCCCCGCAAGACGGCAGTGCCTGGCTGACTGCTGAGTGCAGCCAGCGTGTGGTGCGTGGTGGCAGTTATAGCAGTCCGCTGGATGCGCTGAGAAATGCCAGACGCAGTCAGTACAATCAGGACGTGCGTCTTGATAACCTTGGCTTCCGGGTTGTCCGCAGCAACTGAGGCAGCTGTTCTGCTGATGTAAATGACGGTTCCTGCATGCACGGACGGTTGACAATTCTGTAACAGCCTATAGTCTGCCCGCATGACAGCGGTCCTCGGCATTGGCAACGCAACGCTCGATATTATTCATCAGCTTGACTGCTATCCGAACGAGAATGAAGAGATCCGTTGCAGTAACCGGTTGCAGCGCTGTGGCGGAAATACCGCTAATACCCTGATTGTACTGAGTCAGTTGGGCCTGGATTGCGGCTGGGCGGGAACGCTGGTGGCTGATGCAGACGGTCGGCTGGTGGCTGACGGTTTAAGCCGTCATGGTGTTGATATAAGTGCTGCACAGTGGTTTGACAGCGGTACCATGCCGGTGTCATCGGTGCTTCTCAGCAAGCTAACCGGCTCACGAACGATTACCCATTTCCGTGATTTGCCGGAATACCCGGTGGCGGCGTTCGAGGCACTTGATCTGCAGTCGTATGACTGGCTGCATTTCGAGGGTAGAAATGTCGGCAGCATCAGGCAGATGCTTGCGAGCGTAAGGCAGCGTAACACGCAGCTGCGCTGCTCGCTGGAAGTAGAGAAGCCGCGTGAGGATATCGAGTCCCTGTTTCCACTGGTCGATATATTGCTGTTTTCCCGGCACTATGCGCTTGCACGCGGCTTCACGGATCCGCTGGCGCTGTTACGCTCTGTGCACACAGTTTGTCCCGGGGTTGATCTTTTTTGTGCCTGGGGTGAGCAGGGTGCCGCGGCGCTGGATTGTGCCGGCAATGAATACCGGCATGCGGCAGTCATCCCTTCCCGGGTAGTCGATACACTCGGCGCCGGCGATACCTTCAATGCGGGTATTATCAATGGTTATCTCAAGGCGCTGGGTATCGATGAGTCTCTTGCCCGCGCCTGCCAGCTGGCGGGTAACAAGTGCGGGCAGGATGGCCTGCACGGTTTAACCGGTTGACGTAATTACTCTTGTAAAAAATGTCTGATAACACAACAACACGTACCGTTATTTGCAGGCTGGACGAGCTGCAGGATCCGGACAGCCGCGGCATGTCAGTAAGCTATGACGGGAAACTGCAGGATATTTTTATAGTGCGGCAGGGTGCGCAGATTTTTGCGTATCTGAACAGCTGTCCGCATACCGGTGGTCCTCTCGACTGGGTACCTGACCAGTTTCTGGATCTTGACAAGGACTATATTCAGTGTGCAACTCATGCAGCCCGGTTTCGTTTTAGTGACGGTGAATGTGTCGCTGGTCCGTGCAAGGGTGATTATCTGACCGCTGTGCCTGTTGGTGTTGAGGCGGGTGAAGTTGTATTGCTGGCAGCTGCGCCTGATCCGGGTGACAGCTAGTCCATGAGCAGTAGCCGTATGACTGCGCTGTTCCCGTTGTGGGCGTTGCTGGGCGTGTTGCTGGCCTGGCTGGTTCCGGAAATGCTGGTTCCGATGAAAGTGGCGATTGTGCCGTTGCTGGGACTGGTCATGTTCGCAATGGGGGTAACACTGACAGGCGCGGATTTTTTGACTGTATTGCGCAGGCCTTTTCCGGTGGCGCTGGGAGTTGCGTTGCAGTTTCTGTTGATGCCGCTGGTTGCCTGGGGCCTGGCAAAACTGGCGGGGCTGCCGCCGCAGCTGGCGATTGGCCTGATCCTGGTGGGTTGCAGTCCGGGAGGCACGGCCTCGAATGTAATCTGCTACCTGGCAAAAGGTGATGTTGCCTTGTCCATCACACTGACGACAGTATCAACGCTGCTGGCTATTGTGGCAACGCCGTTGCTGACCCTGCTGTACGCCGGCGAAACGGTGCCGGTTCCTGCCGGCGCGATGCTGCTGACGATTCTGCAGGTGATTCTCGTGCCGGTGCTATCGGGTGTGCTGGTTAATCATTATTTTCATGGTCCGCTGACGGCGGTTCGTGATGTATTCCCGGTGGTTTCGATGCTGGCTATCGTTCTGATTATTGCCATCATCGTTGCACTTAATCAGGCTCAGCTTGAAGGTCTGGTACCGGGACTTGCACTGCTGGTGGTATTGCACAACCTGGCGGGAATGGCCGGAGGTTACTGGTTGCCACGCTGGCTGGGCAGGGATGTGCGCGAATGTCGCACGCTGGCTATCGAAGTGGGTATGCAGAATTCAGGTCTGGCCGTCGCGCTGGCGGTAAAATATTTTTCTGCCGCCGCTGCCTTGCCAGGGGCCCTGTTCAGCATCTGGCATAACCTGTCCGGCGCATTGCTGGCAGGCCTGTGGAGCCGGCGCAGGCCGACACAGTAAATGCCGGGTACAAGTGGCGTGTGCTTCAGAGTTCCTTGAGTAGCTGCTGTATCAGGGTCATGTAGGCGTCACAGGGATCTGTTTCTGCCGTCGTTGCATCTGTCTGTATGGTTTGTAATGACGTGTTGCATTCAGGTATGCCAGCATACTCGTCGAGACGGGTTACACCGGTATTTTCCGGCAGGATGTTGCCTGTTGAAATGTCGTAGATAACCGCCATGATAAATCTCCTGCATGTGCCATACAGGGGTTATCGGCAGCAGGAGGGAGCGGTTGAGCGTGTTTTTATGCGGTATTGATGTTTCCCGGGTACAGCTATTCGAGTTCGTCAAGCGGGTTGATATGGTCATTCGGCGTGGTCAGTTCAAGGTCGACGCCGTAGTCATCACGCTGTATGTCGAGTGAACCCGACCAGTCTTCCGGTGGTTCGATGGTGACGATTTCCATCTCTTCCCAGGAATCAAAATCCAGCTCTTCAACAGCGCCGTCAAAGTGTTGTATCTCCATGGTGGCGACATCATTATCCAGTGCAACAATTTCGAACTTGTCGCCGTTGATGGATTTGTACCAGTCCCCAATACGCGGTTGATATTCGTTAGCCATTACCAGTATCTCCGTTGCTCCGATTGATTCCATAATTATATATGGGCAGTTTGCTACCGCTTTCTGATCCGGTAGTCTTTAATGTCTACAGCTATTTATAAAACTTGTGCTGGTGATTGGCAAGCAGTTCAGGAAACTCTGCTTGTCAAGTTCTCGGTCGTAAAAATGCTCCCGTCCCAGGACCTTGTCCCGCTGTGGTTTTGTTATTTATACCTGCTCCATTTATGTTCTGTGTCTGACTGAATCTTAGACTGTTTTTCTGATAAATCACCTGAAAATCTGTTGTTAAAATACGCAACGTGTGCTGTCAGTGCGAATTGAGAACGTGGGTCTTGTTTTTGTGGCGGATGAATAAATAGATAATAAATTCAGTTAATTGCTTTAGTGTGCCTGGCGATGGTCTTTTGCAGCATCTTTGCCGGTGGTCTTTTTGCTGTGCCGGGTGCTGAAAGTTCGGCCCTGTTAGGGTAAAGTGCGCGTTCCATTTTTTAGCTATCCCTTTGAATTTATTTAGTGAGGACAACAACATGGCCGATTACAAGATAGCCCCTTCCATTCTTTCCGCGGATTTTGCCCGTCTGGGAGACGAGGTTACACATGTACTGGAGTCGGGCGCAGATATCGTGCATTTCGATGTGATGGATAATCATTACGTCCCTAACCTGACCATTGGCCCGCTGGTATGTGAAGCGTTACGCAACCATGGTGTCACCGCAGATATTGATGTTCATTTGATGGTCAAGCCGGTTGACCGGATTATTCCGGATTTCGCAAAGGCCGGTGCTACCTATATTACTTTCCACCCTGAAGCCAGCGAACACATTGACCGTTCGCTGTCACTGGTGCATGACCATGGTTGCAAGTCCGGCCTGGTATTTAACCCGGCAACACCGCTGGATTACCTTAAGCATGTTATCGACAAGGTCGACATGATTTTGCTGATGTCGGTTAACCCGGGCTTTGGCGGACAGAGTTTTATTCCCGAAGCGCTGGTGAAGTTGCGCGAGGCACGCAAGATCATCGACGCCAGTGGTCGTGATATTCGCCTGGAAGTTGATGGTGGTGTGAAGGTAGATAATATTGGAGAAATAGCTGCTGCCGGTGCCGATACCTTTGTTGCCGGTTCAGCCATTTTTGGCGCGGATGATTACAAGGTAACCATTGACGCCATGCGTGCCGAGATTGCCAAGGCTGTCTCCTGAAGGAAAAGTCATGCGTAAACCGGAAATGATCCTGATTGATGTAGACGGTACCCTGGTTGACAGCGTGCCGGATCTTGCCTATTGCGTTGATACCATGATGACAGAGCTGGGTCGTGCTCCGCACGGTGAGGCACTGGTGCGTGAATGGGTGGGTAATGGCGTCGAGCGCCTGGTGCGCAGGGCGCTGGTCGGTCAACTGAACGGCGAGCCCGGGGAGGCTGATTTCGAGCGCGCCTATCCCCTGTTCCTGGACCTGTACGCCGAGAACACATCGAAGCGTTCCTGCCTGTATCCCGGTGTCCGCGAAGGGCTTGACCAGCTCAAGTCTGGCGATTATCACATTGGCTGTGTCACCAACAAGGCTGCGCAGTTTACCGAGCCGTTGTTGAAGGACCTGGGTGTCTATGATGATTTTTCAATTGTCATCAGTGGTGATACATTAAGTAAAAAGAAGCCGGATCCCGCTCCCTTGCTGCACGCGGCGGAGTTTTTTGGTTGTGACCCGGCCAATGCGCTGATGATCGGTGATTCGGTCAGTGATGTAGCCGCAGCACGTGCCGCAGGATTTCAGATTGTGTGCATGAGTTATGGTTATAACCATGGCGTGGATATTCGTGAGGCGGCACCTGACGCGGTTGTTGATTCCTTTGTCGAGGTGCCCCCGTTACTTGTTAAGGCTGCCTGAATAGACGCATGCAATTGATCGAATTCACTGGAGAGATAACCCTGACACAGCACTATGTCAGCAGTCGATGGCGGCAGGCTCGCTGCTGTGCCGACGGCTGTTTTGTGCAACCCGGTTTTCTCAAAAGTGAATGTAATGACACCTGAAGAATTTCAAGATCTGGCCAGCCAGGGCTTCAATCGCATCCCGGTTACGCGCGAGGTGTTTGCCGACCTCGACACGCCTCTCAGTACCTTTATCAAGCTGGCTGACGGGCCCTATTCCTACCTGTTTGAATCTGTTCATGGCGGTGAGAAGTGGGGCCGTTATTCCATTATCGGCCTGCCGTGTTCGACGGTGCTGCGTGTGCATGGGCGCGATATCAGTCTGTTGCAAGACGATAAGGTGGTAGAAA
The DNA here is from genome assembly GCA_029859555.1 of Gammaproteobacteria bacterium. GTDB lineage: Bacteria > Pseudomonadota > Gammaproteobacteria > UBA9214 > UBA9214 > UBA9214. The sequence goes on along the minus strand of JAOUCV010000074.1, from coordinate 2,755 downwards.
CTGCAGTGGCCGAGGATCCGCTGGCCTGGATAGAAAGCTTTCAGGCACGTTATCGTGCCCCGGAATTACCGGATTTACCAAGATTCAATGGCGGGCTGGTCGGTTACTTTGGTTACGACACAGTGCGCTATATCGAGCCTCGCCTGGCGGTATTCGACAAACCTGACCTGATTGGCTGTCCGGACATCCTGCTGATGGTGTCTGACGAACTGGTGGTATTCGATAACCTCTCCGGCACCCTGCAGCTGATTGTTCATGTTGACCCGGAGACCGGTGGCGACGCGCTGAGCCGGGGCAAGACGCGACTGGATGAGCTGGAAAGCCGGTTGCGGCAGGCCTCTTCAGTGTATCAAGCCAGTAGCGGCAGTGACGGTGCTGTGAAAGAGGCGGATTTTGTTTCCGGCTTTACCCGTGAGGGTTTTGAAACAGCGGTTGACCGGATCAAGGACTATATCGTCGAAGGTGATGCCATGCAGGTAGTGTTGTCACAGCGTATGTCGATTCCGTTTACACCGCCGCCACTGGATCTTTATCGAGCGTTGCGTAACCTGAATCCCTCCCCCTACATGTATTATCTTGACCTGGGTGATTTCCACGTGGTCGGTTCCTCGCCCGAGATCCTGGTTCATGTGGAAGAGGGCGCGGTGACGGTACGCCCGATTGCCGGCACCCGGCCGCGCGGCCGGAACGAGGCGGAAGACCGTGCACTGGAAGAGGACCTGCTGGCGGATCCGAAGGAACTGGCAGAGCACCTGATGCTGATTGATCTTGGACGTAACGATGCCGGCCGTGTCAGCGAGGTGGGTAGCGTAGAACTGACCGAGAAGATGGTGATCGAGCGTTATTCACATGTCATGCACATTGTGTCGAATGTTAGCGGGCGCATTCAGCCCGGTATCAGTGCTATCGATGTATTGCGTGCAACCTTTCCTGCCGGCACGGTCAGCGGGGCACCGAAAATACGTGCCATGGAAATTATTGACGAGCTGGAACCGGTAAAGCGCGGTGTCTATGCCGGTGCGGTCGGTTATTTGTCCTGGTCGGGTAACATGGACACGGCGATAGCGATCCGCACGGCTGTTATCAAGGACGGCACACTGCATATTCAGGCCGGCGCCGGCATTGTTGCAGACTCTGTGCCTGCCAACGAGTGGGATGAGACCATGAACAAGGGCCGCGCAATCTTCCGTGCAGTGGCAATGGCGTGCCGCGGTTTGAAGGGGAGGCGCTGACTATGCTCCTGATGATCGACAACTATGATTCCTTTACCTATAACCTGGTCCAGTACCTCGGTGAGCTGGGAGCGAATGTGCATGTCTACCGCAATGACAACATCAGCCTGCAGGAGATCGAGGAACTGCAGCCGGAAAAAATAGTTATTTCGCCGGGGCCCTGCACGCCGAATGAAGCCGGTGTTTCGATTGACACCATCAGGCAGTTTGCCGGCCGGGTTCCGATACTGGGCGTCTGTCTTGGTCACCAGAGTATCGGCCAGGCGTTTGGCGGGCGCATCGTACACGCGCGCGCCATCATGCACGGCAAGACGTCGATGATGCACCATTCCAGTGAAGGTGTATTCAGGGGGCTGCCAAATCCTTTTGAGGCAACACGTTACCATTCTCTGGTGATTGAGCAGGATTCGCTGCCGGATTGCCTGGAGGTAACGGCATGGACCGTTGATGCTGCCGGTGAAGTTGACGAGATCATGGGTGTACGCCACAAGACCATGGCGGTTGAAGGTGTGCAGTTTCATCCGGAATCGATATTGACCGGCAATGGACATGATTTGTTGAGAAACTTTCTGGAGCAGTGAACTGATCTCCCGGGGCAGCAGCGAGGACATTAATACATGGATATAGCAACAGCCATTGCGACCGTTATTGAAAAACGTGACTTGAGCACCGCTGATATGGAAGCAGTGATGCGCACCATCATGACCGGACAGGCAACGCCGGCGCAGATTGGCGGATTTCTGGTTGGCCTGCGCATGAAAGGTGAAAGCGTCGATGAAATAGCAGCAGCGGCTAAAGTCATGCGCGAGCTGGCAACCCGGGTAGACATAGGTGGCATGCACCTGGTGGATACCTGTGGTACCGGTGGTGATGGCGCCAGTACTTTCAATATATCGACCGCCAGCGCGATTGTGGCAGCCGCTGCCGGTGCGCGGGTGGCAAAGCATGGTAACCGTTCGGTTTCCAGCAGTTCCGGCAGTGCTGACGTGCTGGAGGCGGCGGGTGTGAAGCTGGATCTGACGCCCGCACAGGTGGCGGCCTGTATTGATCAGGTCGGGGTCGGTTTCCTGTTTGCACCACAGCATCACAGTGCCATGAAGCACGCGATCGGGCCGCGCAAGGAAATGCGGGTGCGTACCCTGTTTAACCTGCTGGGGCCGTTAACCAATCCGGCCGGTGCGCCGAACCAGGTGCTCGGAGTGTTCGCTGCTGACTGGGTTGAGCCGCTGGCAGAAGTCCTCAGGCAGCTGGGTAGTGAGCATGTGCTGGTGGTACATGCGGAAGACGGGCTTGATGAAATCAGTATTGCCGCTGCTACCCGGGTGGCCGAACTCAACGACGGCAAGATCACGCTGTATACCATTACCCCGGAAGACTTTGGCCTGCAGCGCACAGAGCTGTCTGCAATTGCCGTTGCTAACGCGGAGCAAAGCCTGGCCATGATCAGGTCGGTATTCGACAATCAGCCGGGACCGGCACGGGATATAGTGCAACTGAACGCGGGTGCTGCCATCTATGCCGCC
>JAOUCV010000394.1 GCA_029859555.1 Gammaproteobacteria bacterium | reverse complement strand
TGGGTGTCGCGTGTGGATGACCTGACGTGATTGCCGCCATTATCCGCTGGTCCATCCAGAACCGCCTGCTGGTGCTGTTGCTGGCATTGATCCTCGCGGGCTGGGGGATGGTTTCGCTACGGACGATCCCGCTGGATGCTATTCCGGATCTATCCGATGTGCAGGTGATTGTCAGGACCACCCACCCGGGCCAGGCACCCCGGGTGGTTGAGGACCAGATCACCTACCCACTCTCCACCGCAATGCTGGCAGTGCCGGGTGCCATCACCGTGCGCGGCTACTCGTTTTTCGGTGACTCTTTCATTTACGTGATATTCGAGGACGGCACGGATATCTACTGGGCGCGCTCGCGGGTACTCGAATACCTGAACCAGGTCACGGCGCAGTTACCGGCAGGCGTGCAACCGACCCTGGGGCCGGATGCCACCGGCGTGGGCTGGGTCTATCAATATGCACTGCTCGACCGTTCAGGCAAACACGATCTTTCCCAGCTCAGGAGCCTGCAGGACTGGTTCCTTAAATATGAACTGCAAACCGTTCCCGGGGTGGCGGAGGTGGCCACGGTCGGGGGCATGGTCAAACAGTACCAGGTAGTAGTGGACCCGAACCTGTTGCGCACCTATTCGTTGCCCATCTCCGAGGTCAGGCGAGCCATCCTTGGTGCCAACCGCGAGACCGGCGGTTCCGTGATCGAGATGGGCGAGACCGAGTACATGGTGCGCTCGCACGGTTATGTTCAGAGTGAGGAGGACCTGCGCCTGGTCTCGCCGCTGTCGACCGGCAAGACCGGTACCCGCACCACGCTGGAGGTGATCGGCGAGGTACGCACCGGGCCGCAGATGCGCCGCGGCATTGCAGAGCTCGACGGGGAGGGGGAGGTCGTTGGCGGCATTGTCATCATGCGCCACGGCGAGAATGCCCTGCAGACCATCGCGGCGGTGCGTGAGAAAATCGACAGCTTACGCGCTGCGCTTCCGGCAGGCGTGGAGATCATCGAGACCTATGACCGCTCTGCGCTGATTACTCGCGCTGTGAATACACTGGGTCATCACCTGCTTGAGGAATTCCTGGTGGTGGTGCTGGTGTGCGCGCTGTTCCTGTTTCACCTGCGCTCTTCGCTGGTCATTCTCATCAGCCTGCCGGTTGGTATCCTGGCGGCCTTCCTGGTGATGCAGGCGCAGGGTGTCAATGCCAATATCATGTCGCTGGGTGGCATTGCCATTGCGATCGGTGCCATGGTGGATGCGGCCATTGTAATGATCGAGAATGCCCACAAGCACCTGGAGCATGCGGTCAAGGGTGACGACGGACGCATTGCGGCCATCAAGGATGCCGCCACCGAGGTTGGGCCGCCGCTGTTCTTCTCGCTGCTTATCATCACCCTGAGTTTCCTGCCGGTGTTCACTCTCGAGGCCCAGGAAGGTCGGCTGTTTGCGCCGCTGGCATACACCAAGACCTGGGCCATGGCGGCTGCTGCGGGTCTGTCTGTTACGCTGGTGCCGGCCCTGATGGTGTATCTCATTCGCGGGCGTATCCGGCAGGAACGGGACAACCCGCTGAACCGCTGGCTGATCGACACTTATCAGCCCTTGATCACGGCCGCCTTCAAACGTCCGGGGGTGACGCTGGTCATTGTCCTGCTGTTGCTGGCCTCCAGCCTGTGGCCGCTGGGACGGTTGGGTTCTGAATTCATGCCGGAACTGGACGAGGGCGATCTGCTGTACATGCCGACCACCCTGCCGGGCATTTCCATCGGCAAGGCCCGTGAATTGCTGCAGCAGACGGACCGGCTTATTCGGACCGTCCCGGAAGTAGAGCGGGTGTTCGGCAAGGCAGGGCGGGCGGAAACGGCGACCGATCCCGCCCCCCTGACCATGATCGAAACCACCATCAAGCTTAAGCCGCGCGAGCAGTGGCGCCCGGGGATGACACTCGAGAAACTGAAGGCGGAACTGGATGCGCGTGTGCAGGTACCCGGCCTCAACAACGCCTGGCTGATGCCGATCAAGACCCGCATCGATATGCAGTCCACCGGTATCAATACCCCGGTGGGCATCAAGATTGCCGGCCCCGATCTGGCTGTCATTGAAGGTATCGGCGAAGACATCGAGCGGGTACTGCACGGGGTCGAGGGCACGCAGTCGGTGTTTTCGGAACGTACCGCGAGTGCTCGTTACATCGATATTGAAATCAATCGCCATGCGCTGACCCGTTATTCCACCACGGTGGAAGAGATCCAGGAGGTTATTAATACCGCCGTCGGTGGCGTGAACGTTATGTGGACGGTCGAGGGACGCGAACGCTATCCCGTGAACCTGCGCTATCCCCGTCATGTGCGTGACTCGGTGGACAAGCTGCGGGACCTGCCCATCGTCACCGAAAGTCAGGAGGAGATCCAGTTGCGCGACGTCGCAGCGGTGCGCGTGATCGATGGTCCTCCGGTGATCCGCAGCGAGAATGCGCGACTCAACGGGAGGGTATACGTCACTATTGCGGACCGCGATCTGGGTTCCTACATTGGCGCGGCGCAGCAGGCGGTGCAGCAACAGGTCAGCCTGCCGCCGGGTTACACGCTCACCTGGGCGGG
>JAOUCV010000393.1 GCA_029859555.1 Gammaproteobacteria bacterium | reverse complement strand
CTGCAGCTGCATGTCGACAACCCGGTCACCTGGTATCCATGGGGTGCAGCGGCATTCGCAAAAGCCCGCAGGGAAAACAAGCCAGTGTTTATTTCCATCGGCTACTTTACCTGTCACTGGTGCCATGTCATGGCGCGTGAATCTTTCAGCAATCCCGAAATCGCAAGGCAGCTGAACGACAACTTTATCGCCATCAAGATTGATCGCGAGCAACGCCCCGATCTTGATGCCGCCTACATGCAGTACGTGGTGTTGACGCGCGGGCAGGGTGGCTGGCCCATGTCGGTATGGGCGACCCCGGACGGAGAACCGTTTTTCGGCGGGACCTATTTCCCGCCGGATGCGAGTCTCGGACGACCGGGTATGAAACAGCTGTTGGCCAGGGTGTCCGGGTTGTGGGTAGAAGACGAGGACGGTATACGCGCGTCAGCAAAACATGCCGTGGAGCTGTTGCGAAAAACGGCTGGCTCTGCCACACCACTGGATAAACTGACTGAACAGCCGCTGGCCGAGGCACGCGGCGAGTATGCAGCCGCCTATGATGAGTTGCAGGGCGGCTTCAGTCCGGCACCAAAATTTCCGCAGCCCGCACGGCTGATGTTCCTGCTGCAGGATGAGGGTCAGCAAGGTGCTGACATGGCGCTGTTCACGCTGGAGCGGATGATTGATGGTGGTATTTATGACCAGCTGGGCGGGGGCTTCCACCGTTATTCCACCGACTTCGAGTGGCGGGTGCCGCACTTTGAGAAGATGCTCTATGACCAGGCGCTGATTGCACGTGCCGGTTTGTTTGCCTGGCGCCGTAGCGGCGATAAAAAATACGCAGAAAATGCCAGGCAGGTGCTCGATTTTACCCTGAGAGAAATGCGTGCGGAGGAGGGTGGTTTTTATTCCGCACTCGGCGCTGACAGCCCGGTGCCCGGCAAACAGGGTGGTCACATGGAGGAGGGGGTTTACTACACCTGGACCCTGCGGCAGCTCGATGATGCCATCAAGGATGACTTGCTTCGAGACTGGGCGGCCGCACGTTACGGTGTCGGCGAACGTGGCAATGCGCTCAGTGATCCCCTCGGTGAAATGGCCGGCCGGAATGTGCTGTATCGTGCGCTGGATAACAGGGCGCTCGCAGAAAAATTTAAAACGGACCTTATTACCGCCAACCGTCGTAATGCCGAAGTGCAACAACGTCTGCTGACGGCGCGCAACAGGCGTCCATCTGTACCGGTTGATGACAAGGTAGTGACTGTCTGGAACGGCTACATGATTACAACACTGGCACTGGCGGGGCGCTTGCTGGATGAGCCGCAATATATCAGGGCGGCTGAGCAGACGGCCAGGTTTGTCCTGATTGCGCTTTACGATGAAAAACAGGGTGTGCTGTATCGTGACTGGCGTAAGGGTGTGCGTGGTGTGCCGGCATTCAGCGAGGATTATGCCGCTGTTGCGCAGGGCTTGCTGGCGCTCTACAAGGTAACGGCTGAGAAACGCTGGTTAGTTGCTGCCATCAGGCTGGTTGATTATATGCTGTTGAACTTTTGGGATGAAGCTGACGGTGGTTTTTTCAGTACTCCATCAGATACCGAGCTGTGGATTCGAAAGAAAGAAATAACCGACGGGGCTTCTTTATCGGCCAATGGCGTTTCACTGCACGTGTTGCATACGCTGGGCGAGTTGACCGGCGATGCAAAGTATCAGCAGCTGGCAGCGGAAACGGCTGCCTGGGCCGGGGCACAGCTGAATAATGCCGCGTCTGCCATGCCATACAGCCTGATCGTGTGGGACGAGTTACAGTAGTGCTTGTCTGGTCCATTGAAAATACTCCCGCGGCTTGCGTTTATTTTCAGGGTCGATACCAGATCGGTGATGTCCAGGCGCGTTCCTGGATGCTGGCCTGTACATCCTCGAGCAGCGGCAGATTGTTGCGCACCGCGTCATAGGTGCTCCAGCGCGGTGTTGGAATTTCAATAACCCGGGCGTAATAGAAAGCGTGTTGTTCAGGGTTGAACTGCTCGTCTGTCCAGCTCCCCATGAGGGTACCGGCACCGATGCTGTTGGTGTATTTCGCAGTTTTTAGATCGACACTGTTACCTACGGCCGGTACCTTGCCGTCTGCTCCCGGCTGGCGATCGCCTGACCAGGCCGCTTCCACTATCCGTTCGTGAGTATTTCCGTCCTTGTCTACCCAGCCCTTGATGATCTGGATGCGATCAAGGTTGGCGCCATCCGGGTCCTTCATGGCGTAGACGGTAAACGTGGGCGCTGCACCAATCGGGCCGAGGTTGCCACCCATGGGGACGCCGAGTTCATATCCCTGTGCAACCAGGGTAGTGGCATCAGCGGGTTCGGGCGGCAGTTCCACGCCGCCAAACAGGCGTACCTTGATACGTGGACCGCTGGTGGCGAAGGTCTCTCGTGCCTTCATCGCATCCCAGATGGCCGCGCGGGTGTTCTCGGTAGCCCACACGCCGGCCAGTGAGCCGATACTCAGGTCCTTGCCGTCGATCCAGCCGCCGACGCCGCCAGTCCGTCGTACTTCAACACTGCCGTCTTCCGGTCCATGCCCGCCGCCAAAGCTGTCTTCAGCGACA
>JAOUCV010000392.1 GCA_029859555.1 Gammaproteobacteria bacterium | reverse complement strand
GCCTACACTTCGACGAACAGCTATGACAGCATCACGGTTATCAAGGGTTCACAGACCGTGATCTATGGTGGTGGTGGACCTGGCGGTACCGTCCTGTTTGAGCGCCGCACACCACGATTCACCAGCGATGAACCCTTCCGGGCAGAGGCCTCCGCCGGTTACAAGAGTAATTCCGATACGCAGCAGTATGGTGCTGATGTGGGCGTGGGGAACGCGAACTGGTTCCTGCGTGGTATCGCTGATTACACCGATGCCAATAACTATGAAGACGGTAACGGAGATTCGGTCCGCTCTGCCTATCGTAACAAGGAAGGTGTTGCCATTCTCGGCTATACCCCGAACGATAATACCCGGCTTGAATTGTCCTACGAGGCCAACCGTGAAGAGGATGTGCTGTTTGCAGGAGCCGGAATGGATGCACCCTACAGCGACAACGATACGACGCGGCTCAAATTCGAAACCGGCACACCGATGGGCTTCCTTGCTGGTGCCAGGGCCGAGCTGTATTACTCGGACATCGACCACCTGATGGATAACTATTCGTTACGCAAGCTGAGCAGTCCCATGAAAATGCGGGTCCCCAGTACTTCGAGGACCGGTGGTGGCCGGATGAGTGGTGAAATCCATACCGCTAACAACATGATCTGGACCATCGGTGCCGACTACCAGAAGAATAACCGCGACGCCAAACGCTATTCCGGTATGGCTTCGGGTGGCCGTCCTTCCAACCTGCAGTCCATTCTCTGGCCGGATGTTGACCTGAAACAAACCGGGCTGTTTGCCGAATTCACCAGACCGCTCAGCGATACGGATAATCTGAAGACCGGCATCCGCTATGACTATGTGGACACCTCAGCGGGTCGTGCCAATGACGATGCGAACGTACCCACCATGCCTGGTATGTCAGTGGCACGCAGTCCCTCTGATCTTTATGACCTGTATTACAACACCAGGAAAGACGATCAGACCGAGCACAACCTTGGTGGTTTCATCACCCTGGAACATTTCCTGGACCCGTCCTCCGCCGTGTATGCAACACTGAGCAGGACTGTCCGGACTGCAGATGCCTCGGAACGCTATATCGCCAGTGACAACGGCATGAATGGAAGTATGCGCTGGGTCGGTAATCCTGATCTGGACCCGGAGGCACACCACCAGCTGGAGCTGGGATATACACGGGATGCAGGTTTCTGGGATACCGCTGTCTCGGTGTACTACAACGACGTATCTGACTATATCATGCGTGACCGCGCCCACGGCCAGAAAGGCATTCAACAGGATGACAACGCTTCCATCTACCGCAATGTGGATGCAGAACTCTACGGTTTTGAAATGGAGGCCGGTATACGCTGGGCATCCTACTGGTCCAGTCGTGCCACGCTGGCCTATGTACATGCGGAAAACACCGATGACGACCGGGCCCTCGCCCAGACACCGCCGCTGGGAGGCACCGTCAGCCTGGAATACACACGCAACGACTGGAACATCGGTGGCCTGGTACGTGCCGACTCAAGCCAGCACCGGGTGCAGGATGATTCCAGCAAGAACAGCGGTGAGGATGCCGACACGACCTCCGGCTGGGGAACACTCGACCTGTTTGCCGGCTATGAAGGTGCGGAACATTTTACGCTATCCACCGGCATCAATAATGTCTTTGACAAGGCCTACGCCTATCACGTGAACCGGGCCAACGTCGACCCGTTCAACCCGGATGCCGTGCAGGTCAATGAACCGGGGCGGGAATACTGGATTCGCCTGAGCGCAAGCTTCTAGTCATGCAGGTTCGCGAGTCGAATAAATGACTCATTGTGAACGTAGCAGTTTTGTTGTTGCCGCAGTGATATCTATTGTTGTGCATGCAACCGCTGCCGTTTATATCGGGCACGACGATGCAGCAACTGCGAACCGGCCACAGTCTGCTGATAGTTCCATGCGGATCAGCCTTGCTCCGGCCAGGCCAGCGGAACCGCAATCTGAACCCGAACCGGATCCCGTGACGGATCCAGTAGCGGATCCAGTAGTGAATCCAGTGCCGCCACCTGTACCAGTCAAAAAACCGGTGCCCGGGTTTAAACCTGTGCGGCAACCGTTGCCAAAAACTGAACCGGTGGTCGAGCCGCTGCCGACACAGGCTGTGGAGCCGGAAACAACAGAGCCAGTCGAGCAGCAGGCTGCCGCATCATCCTATGCTGAAGCACCGGTGGACCAACCGGCACTTGACCAAACAGCAATGGAAAACGAACGGGAATCCTACCTGCTGCGGATGCTGGCACATATTGATAGCCACAAATTTTATCCGCGCAAGGCGCGGCAGCGCGGCATGGAAGGAAATATCAATATTGTCTTCTACTTGCACGCAGACGGCAGCATCAGTGATCTGCAGATCAGTGGTGGCAGCAGGTTGCTGCGCAGGGCGGCAAGACAGGCTGTGCAGCAGGCTTTGTCCCTGCCCCGACCGCCGCAATCATTTCATTTGCAGGAGCAAGTCCGTTTCGGCATGGTTTACCGCCTGGACGGGTAAATGGCCGGACAGACCATGATCATTCACCGGCTGCCCGCTGTGGCGAGGCCACTAACAACTACATTGAAGTAGTGCA
>JAOUCV010000391.1 GCA_029859555.1 Gammaproteobacteria bacterium | reverse complement strand
TAATTAATATTAGGAGAAACTTATTGGAGCGGGTGATGGGAATCGAACCCACGTTTGAAGCTTGGGAAGCTCCAGTTCTACCATTGAACTACACCCGCGAGAAGGCAGCTGAACCCGAGTTTACAACCGACGGTAGTCAGGAGCCACCACCGGTTCTAGGGCGCAAACACAAAACTGAAAATGCCACCCAGTGCTTCGCGCATTTCGGGAACAGAAATATCTTCCCCCATCAGCGGTCCATCCCAGTCCTTGCAGGTCAGCCGCAGCACACCCGGCTGGCTTTCTGACTGCAGGTACATTACACGGTAGAACTTCATGATATTGGGGTGGCTGATCCATTCCGTTGAACTCTCGGCGCGCTTGATGGTAAAGGTGGCAGCGGTGACACTGCCGGGTCCCAGGTCGCGCACATCCAGTACGCAGCCGACGGCATAATTATCCAGCCCGTTAACAATCCGCCCGTGCTGGAAACTGGTGTGCGAACGCCCGGACGGGATAGAGACATCCTGGTGCAGGATAAGTTGTGAGCCGGGACGGATGTAAAAAAACTGCGAGTCAACATCATCCTTTACCGCCATCGGATTCGGGCAGCCACTGGTAACTGCGACGACCAGTGCCAGCGGCACCCACCTGAAAAAAATTGATCGCGTCATAGCTGTTACATGCATTGCACCCCTCCAGACAGACAAGCCGGAAAGAAAAAACCGGGGGCCTGCGCCAGACTCCAGATGGCAAGCCGGTAAAACGACACAGTCCCGATGACCGCCTGCATTACCTGCAGTTCAGCCACGCGTTGCTGATCCATTTTTATACATAGTACCAACCTCGTCGGCAAAGTGATCCAGTACGCGTGCGCGCTTGACCTTGAGTGTCGGTGTCAGCAGGCCGTTATCGACCGTCCAGGGTTGCAGTGTCAGTACCAGTCGCCGGATCTTGGCATAACCGGGGAAATCCTTTAAACGCTGCTTGATGTCCTTCAACAGTGCCGCATGCAGCTTTTCATTGCGCAGGCTGTCCGCGGCATCCGAATCCAGTGAAAAACGTTTTGCCAGTTGTTTCCATTCCTCCGGGTTTAACACCGCAACCGCCGCGAGATAGGATTCACCTTCACCGATCACCAGCACCTGTTCAATCGCCGGCACCAGGCTGATCGCCAGCTCCATGTCCATCGGCGGGACTTTTTCGCCGTTGGACATCACCAGGATGTCCTTGATGCGCCCGGTAATATAGATATGTCCGTTCTCAACCCGTGCCTGGTCACCGGTATGCAGCCAGCCCGCCGCATCGATAATCTCGCGGGTAGCGGCATGATTGTTCCAGTAACCCTGCATCATGCCCGGCGTCTTCACCAGCAGCTCATCCTGTTGACCGACACGCACCTCCACCCCGTTCAACGGCAAACCGACACTGCCCGGCTCATTATCGTCCGGAATATTCACGCTGATCACCGGACTGGTCTCAGTCAGACCATAGCCCTGCAAGATCGGCACACCCAGCCCGATAAAGATTCTCGCTATCGGCTTTGATAAGGCCGCGCCGCCACTGACCGCCATGCGCAGCCTGCCACCCAGTTTGGCTGTCACCTTTTGCGCCACCAGCCGGTTCAGCAACGGCCACAGCAGCAGCCGTGGATGCCAGGCTGCCCGGTTTTGCTGATGCTCAAAGCGATGCCAGCCGACACTGGTGGTCAGGTTAAACAGCGCACGCTTCAGAGCGGACTGTTTTTCCAGCTGTCCCTGTATGCGTGCAAATACCCGCTCAAAAATACGCGGCACTGCAATCATCACCGTCGGGCGAATATTCTGCAGATCGTCGGCGAGCTGTAAAATGGAACGCGCATAGGCCACTGCAGACCCCGACATTATCGGCAGGTAATAACCGGCGGTGCGTTCCAGCGTGTGCGACAACGGCAAAAATGACAGGAACAGGTCTTCCTGGTAAACGTCAATCATGGTGAGTGCCGAATGCGCAATCGACAGCATGTTGTGGTGCGTCAGCATGACACCCTTGGGGCGCCCGGTGGTGCCGGAGGTGTACACAATCGATGCCAGCACATGTGGATCACCGTCACGACTGACCAGCGGCGCCGCATCTGCCGGCAACCAGTCGGAAACAAAGCGCACCCGCTCATCGGCCAGCAGCTCGCCCGGAGAGGCCTTTTCGCTGCTGAGAATCAGTACCCGCTGCAGGTCTTCCTGCCCGGCCAGCGCCGGACCCAGGCGTTTCCAGACAGCGGCGTCCTGTACCAGCAGCACCTTCACCGTCGAATCGGTCATGATGTAGGCAATATTGTCCGGCCGGTCATCGGTATACAGCGGCACCGTCACCAGCCCGCAGGCCAGCGCGGCCTGGTCAAAATACACCCATTCCTTGCTATTGCGCAGGTGTACCGCGACGCGCTCGCCCGGCAGCAGGTTTTCGGCGGCCAGTGCCGCCTGCCAGCGGGAAACCTGCTCACCCACTTCGCCCCAGCTGGTATCGCACCACGTCTTGCTATCGGCATCAAAATGGCGGTAGGCAATACCCTCCGGTGTGCGCCTGACACGTTGCAGCATCAGGCCATCCAGTGTCCCGGCCTTCTCGGCGGAAATAATATCTT
>JAOUCV010000388.1 GCA_029859555.1 Gammaproteobacteria bacterium | reverse complement strand
TCTACATGGCTGGTTTTTTCCTCACCGACCCGTTCGAATTGTCCTTCCTGTAGTACGCGTAGCAGTTTACTCTGTAATTCCAGTGGTATTTCCCCGACTTCATCCAGAAAGATGGTGCCACCGTTGGCGAGCGAGAATCGACCGGTGCGGTCCTTTAGTGCACCGGTAAAAGCACCTTTGACGTGACCGAAAAATTCACTTTCAAACAGCTCGCGGGGTATGGCCGCGCAGTTGACTCTTATCCACGGGCGTCCGTGCCGCTTGCTCTGCTCGTGTATGGCTGATGCAATCAGTTCCTTCCCGGTGCCCGATTCGCCGCTGATCAGAACACTGGCATCGGTTGCCGCTACCAGTTCAATCTGTTGCATAACCTGCTGGATGGCATTGCTCTGGCCAACGATTCCCGCAAAGTTTCTTTCGAGCTTGTATTCTTCCTGCAGGTAAACATTCTCGGCTTCCAGCTGCTCTTTCATTTGCTCGATTTCAGTGTAGGCCTGATGCAGTTTCTGCTCTGCCAGTTTTTCCTCTGTAATGTCCCTGAATACCACGACCGCGCCGGCAAGTTTTCCATTCTCGCGGATCGGCGTACTGGTATAGGCAACCGGTAAACTGCTGCCATCTTTGCGCCAGAAGACTTCGTCATCCACATGATGCACGGCGCCATCCTTGAAGGCGGCATAGATCGAACATTCTTCTCTGGGAAAGTGTGTGCCGTCCGGTCGGGTGTGGTGTAGCAGAGCATGCATGGGTTGTCCGATCAATGCGTCTGCTTCCCAACCCAGCATGCGAGCGGCGGCCGGGTTGACGAAGATGGTCATGCCGTTGTTATCAACGCCGTAAATGCCTTCTCCGGCTGCCTGCAGGATCAGCTCGTTGCGTCGCTTCAGGCGTTCAAGTTCATTTGAGGGTTTGCGTGATGTCATTCGAGGTCCTGAATAAATCCGGATTTCCAACATCGCAGAAAAGTAACGAGATATCAACATTAAACTAACGAGTTTACATTAATAACGAAATATCGTAATTGTTAGAAGGATGTGAATATTATAAATAAATCATAAAAACAGGTAGTTGAGAAAAATATCAAGGTTGGCCCGGAAGTTGTAATGGACGTGTTGACGGAATAATCCATCACATGCTTTTCAGTTTGAACAGGAGAATAAAGATGACCAACATTTCAATTACATCGAAGTTACTGGTGGCGGCCACGCTAGCCGCATTGCCACTGCTGACTGTTATTACGACGCCGGTTGCAGCGGCTGAGCAGACATCAGCCCCGGTCGTAGACGCATCCGGGGTTCGGCAGACGCAGTATCGAACCGTCAGTGTTGACGGCATTGATATCGCTTATCGGGAAGCAGGTCCGGCGAATGCCCCGACCATTTTGTTGCTGCACGGATTCCCGACATCCTCACACATGTTTCGCAATCTCGTTGCTTCATTGTCTGACCGGTTTCACCTGGTCGCGCCGGATTATCCCGGATTTGGTAACAGCGCACAGCCGGGTATGGATGAGTTTGAATATACCTTCGACAACCTGGCCAACGTCATGGAAGGCTTCGTCGACAAGCTGGGACTGCAACGTTACAGCCTGTATGTCATGGACTACGGTGCACCGATTGGTTTTCGCCTTGCGGTACGCAACCCTGAACGGGTGGAGTCGCTGATCGTGCAGAACGGTAATGCCTATACCGAGGGTTTACGTGAATTCTGGGACCCGATACGCAAATACTGGAAGGAGCGGACGCCGGAAAATGCAGCAGCACTGGCCGGATTTATTTCTCCGCAAGGCGTGAAGTGGCAATACACCCACGGTGTGCGTAACGAGTCGGTTATCAGTCCGGATAACTGGAATGTTGATTTACGTCACCTGACGCGAGCAGGCAATCCCGAGATCCAGCTTGCGCTGTTCTATGATTACCAGAACAACGTGCCGCATTACCCGGCATGGCAGGCCTACTTTCGTGAGCACCAGCCGCCGACACTGATTGTCTGGGGCAAGAACGACTATATTTTTCCGGCAGAAGGTGCATTTCCCTACAAGCGCGATCTCGAGAATGTGGATTTTCACCTGCTGGATACAGGCCACTTTGCGCTTGAGGAAGATAACGACCAGATTGCCAGCTTGATCCGCCGCTTTCTGAATACCGATGTGGCCAGCAACAGGTAGCACAGCAGCGTGCCCGTAACCGGGCACGCGCAGGCTGCAATACCGAACAACTTACGCGAGTCCAGGCCACGCATTCACAGGCCTGCTTGGCACCGGGTCAGTATCACAGCCTGCCTCAACTGATATTCAAGGCCTGGTGTACGCTTTTCCTAAAATAGTCGGTTAGCTGGATTGTTTGCTAGAATACAGCCCATTTGGACAGGGCACTTTTGCCTCAAGCATACTCTCATGCGACAGACCCTATGTTAACGACGCTCAGGGAATTCAGGGCCCGTATCCGTTACCTGATAGACCGCGCCTTTGCCCGTGAATTTACCGGCCAGCTGTTACTGTTTTTTGTTCTGGTTGTAACCGTCACTTTGTTTGGCATGACGGCGATATTTTTTGGTCTTTTTTCGGTGGAAAATGCCAACATCGCCGGCATTCATCAGGATA
>JAOUCV010000389.1 GCA_029859555.1 Gammaproteobacteria bacterium | reverse complement strand
CGGTGGATGTGGACCCGGTGGACACCTATTGATGCCCGTATAGTGACAGCACAGTTGCACCCGGCTGGCGGGCAGGGATAATAGGCGACCCGTTTACTGCCAATACAAACATTACGCAGGAGCGGATCCCGTCCGCGATGGTTTTTTTATACAGTGCAATCGCGGACGAGGTCCGCTCCTGCAGGAAATTGATTACTCCCTTGAAAGAGCAGCTCGTACAACTACTCACTGACGCCGTCGCCTCCCTGCAGGCCGATGGCGCCTTGCCCGCAGATATCAAGCCCACCGTGATGATCGAGCGTACCCGCGACCGTGCCCACGGTGATTTCGCCAGCAACCTGGCGATGACACTGGCCAAGCCGGCGCGCCGTAAACCGCGCGACATCGCCGAACAACTGGTTACTGCCATTAAAACCGGTGGGCAACTGCAAAAGGTGGAAATCGCCGGGCCAGGATTTATCAACTTCTTCCTCGGCCCGCAGGCCTGGCACGCCGGCATCAACGAGATTCTCAAACAGGGCGATCAATTCGGGCGCAGCGAGATGGGCAAGGGCTCTCGCGTCCAGGTGGAGTTCGTTTCCGCCAACCCGACCGGCCCGCTGCATGTCGGGCACGGCCGCGGTGCCGCCTACGGGGCAGCTGTCGCCGACCTGCTGGCCGCCGTCGGTTATCAGGTGCACCGCGAATACTATGTCAACGATGCCGGCCGCCAGATGGATATCCTCGCCGCCAGTATCTACCTGCGCTACCTCGACCTGTGTGGTGAAGAAATTCCGTTCCCGGTCAACGGTTACCAGGGCGATTACGTCTGGGACATTGCCGCTACCCTGCATCGCGAACACGCTGACGCGCTGCGACATCCGGTCGCCGAGGTGTTCAGTGAAGTAGCGGCCGATGAACCCGCTGGCGGCGACAAGGAAACCCACATCGACGACCTGGTTGCACGCAGCCGTACCCTGCTCGGCGATACGCACTACCGGCAGGTATTCGATGCAGGGCTGACTGCCATCCTCGGTAACATCCGCAAGGACCTGGAAGATTTCGGCGTGGTCTATGATGAGTGGTTCTCGGAGCGCTCGCTGTCCGACAACGACACCGTTAGCGCCTGCATTGAACGTCTGCAGCAAAGCGGTCATGTCTACCGGAAAAACGGCGCACTGTGGTTCAAATCAACGGATTTTGGCGACGAAAAAGACCGCGTGGTGGTGCGCGACAATGGACAGAGTACCTACTTCGCCTCTGATATTGCCTACCACCTGAACAAACTGGAACGCGGCTATGATCGCATCATTGACGTCTGGGGCGCTGACCATCACGGCTACGTACCACGCGTCAAGGCGGCCTTGAAGGCACTCGACGCCGACCCGGACAAGCTGGATGTGTTACTGGTGCAGTTCGCAATCCTGTATCGCAATGGTGAGAAAGTCGCCATGTCGACGCGCTCCGGGGAATTCGTCACCCTGCGGGAACTGCGCCACGAAGTCGGTAATGATGCCGCGCGCTTCTTCTACGTGATGCGCAAGTGCGAACAGCACATGGACTTTGACCTCGACCTGGCCAAGTCACAGAGCAACGACAACCCGGTCTATTACATACAGTATGCACATGCGCGCGTGCGCAGCGTATTTCGCCAGCTGCAGGAAAAACAGCTGCACTGGGACCAGGCAGCCGGTGCCGCCGGACTCGCCAGCCTGTCGGAAGAACATGAGCAGGCGTTGATGATCAAGCTGTCGCGCTATCCGGAATTGCTGGAAACAGCCGCGATTAACCATGAACCGCACCAGCTGACCCACTACCTGCGCGATCTGGCCAACGATTTTCACACCTACTACAACGCGCACACCTTCCTGGTGGAAGATGCTACAGTCCGCAATGCACGACTCAACCTGATCGAGGCAACCCGGCAGGTTATTGCCAACGGTCTGCTGCTACTGGGCGTTTCCGCCCCGGATAACATGTAATGCCGCGCGACTACAAGCACAGGGCCAGGAAAAGAAAGAAGCGTAATACGCTGTCACCGTTGGCAGGTGTTATCGGCGGCCTGCTGATTGGCCTGTTTGTTGCCTTCCTGGTCTACCTGAAGATGCAGGGAAAACCCGATCCGCATGTATACCTGCAACAAAGTATCCCGGCACCGGCCGCCACTGTCGAACAGGATGTCCGCGAGGTACGCAAGGAGCAGCAGGATACAATCCCGCCACCACCGAAACCGCGTTTTGATTTCTACACGCTGTTACCGGAGATGGAGGTAGTGATCCCCGAACAGGAAATCACCGAAGCGCTGAAGCAACCACCACCGCCGGCTGCCGTTGCCGCCCCCGTGGAAGAGGCAAGCAAACCGGTAGCTGCCATACCCGCGCCAAAGCCAGCACCGGCAAAGACGGCGAAGCCGGCCAGCGGCACTTTCTACCTGCAGGTTGGTTCCTTTCGCAACAGCGTTCAGGCGGAACGTTTCAAGGCACAGCTGGCCATGCAAGGCATGCAAACCAGCATCCAGACCGTCACTATCAACAACAAGGACACCTATCACCGTGTCCGCGTCGGGCCGTTTCATGATTTCGATACGCTCGACAAGACCCGCCAGTCATTGAAAAAGAAAGGT
>JAOUCV010000390.1 GCA_029859555.1 Gammaproteobacteria bacterium | reverse complement strand
CCTGAAGGTGCTGAATGGCCGCTGGTTTTTTTCATATATCCGGGTCTTTTCGTGTTAGCTCTGCAATCAGTTGCAGTGAGCGGTCATGGTGGCTGCCCTGCCAGTAAAGCTGCCGGCAGCTGCGACATATTCTGAAGCTGTCAAAATATTTCCTTGTTTTTGGCTCCAGCCGGTCCCTGATTTCCTGCTTGTCGACCGGCTTCAGCTCGCCGTTACAACGGCTACAGCGGCTGAAGGGACGCACCTGCCGGTACAGGTCAAACCGGGCGAGCACCTCCTGCACCTGTAGCCTTGGCCGGACTGCCCGGACGAAGTAGCCATGGGTGATGATCTTGCGCTGTAACAGGGCCCGGTCACGTGTCAGCACACAGCGGTGTTGTTCACGGGAGAGGCGTGCCACGGTCTCGTCGTCGAAATTATTCTGGTAGAGGCAGTCAAACCCCAGCAGCCGCAGGTAGCGGGCGAGGCGTCCCAGGTTGGTGTCGAGGATAAATGCGGTTTTGCGCAGGGGTGCCGGGCGCAGGCGCACCAGCGGGCTGACATCGAGACTTTCGAAGACCGGGTAGACGCTGATGCGGTCGCCGTCCTGTACGATGTAGCTGAAATCAACCGACTGACCATTGACCAGTATTATGTCCACTTCCGTGTGCGCTACGCCAAACGATTCGATCATGTCCTTGATCGAGGTACGCCTGTCAAACACATGCGAAAAGGCTTGCTTGCGCAACCCGGGTTTCAGAAAGTCATTTAACTCTTCGTAGAATCGCAGTTGTGCCCGGGCCATAGCTTACACCGCAAATCAGGCGAAATTAATCGTGAGCAGGCCAGGTCTTATGGATGAGCAGCTGGTCATGTGCGATGTCATTGCAGAGCGGGTTATGAAAAGAGTGCTGCTCGCTTATTCGACCTGAAAATAGCCAATCAGGCCATTACGGCATTCCAGCAGAACGCTGCCGCCCGCGTTGCTTTGCAGTAGCTCTTTCAGTTTATCCAGGGTATGGACTTCTTCATCATTTGCGGTAACGATCATTTCGCCCGGAGACCATTCCATTTCATCTGCCTGGGTACCCTGGTGAATGTGCGTGACGACCAGGGTGGGTTTTTCCTGCTCGATAGTTTGCAGCATTTCTATCTGGGCATTGCTGTCGACGTTATGCATCGCCTCGATGATTTCCACGCTCAGTTCCTGGATGATCATGCCAAACACTTCCAGATATTCAATTTCCTCGATGATGGGGTTGGAACGAACACCGCTTTCCGGATTACGCATTGCGAGGGCAGTGGTTGTGCTGATGTCACCGTTTCTGAGATAAACGACCTCAACCTCATCGCCGATCGGCACCAGCTTCATTAGGTCGTAAATATTCTTGTGTCTGAAGCGGCCTTCTTTTCCGATCACAATGCCATGACGATCAAATTCAACTCCGTTAATGGACAGAATGACATCACGCTTGCGGATATTTGCTGCTTCAAGAAAACCACCCGGTTTGATCTTGTCTACGATCACACCTTTTGCAGAGTGTTGTTTTAAAAAAGGATTGAAGTTGTCTGTATTTTTTTGCAGTTTGCCGCCGATGCCCGAGAAATGTGGTTCATTTTGTTCCAGCAGGTTATCAAGAATGATTTTCACAAAGCCTGCCGGCGTGATGAAACCGATATTATCAGCGTCAATCATGACGGCGGTATTCAGGCCGACTACCTTGCTATTGCTGTTGACGCTCGGCCCGCCGGAATTACCCGGGTTGATTGCTGCATCCGTAACGAATCTTTCGGTTGTGTATTCCGACCCGGATATGAAGTTGGTTATTTCACCACCGGAAATATTCGGCTCTACCATTCCCATCGGGTAACCGATCGCCTTGATTTCCTCGCCACGCGACGGACTCGATCCTTCCCTGAGTTCCAGGTATTCAATGTCCCGGAGCGCCAGTGTCTTGAAGCGCAGCAGTTCTTTGTCGGTGAGCCTGAGCAGGGCTACGTCGGGCTCTAGTGTTTTTACCAGGCCGACCACTTCTGCCTCGAATCTTTCTTCACTGGTAAGCATCGAGCTTATTTCTATTTTTACGGCATTTCTTACGACGTGGGCGTTGGTAACGATGTGGCCTTCGAGCTGCTCATGTTTGATAAAGAACCCCGAGCCGGCCCAGGTACCGGGTATTTTAATTGCAGGATTCAACACCGACTGGATATCTTCTGCCATGTTGCCTTCCACGTGGATTTGCACGACACCACTCATCATGTTGCGGGCAACATCGGTAAGACTGTTTTCTGTTTTTGACATGTCGTGATTGTACAGGTGAAATAAATCCGGGGCAGACTGTTGCTGACTGACAGCGGCACAGGCGGCTTGTCACAGCTTGAGCGCTTATCTATCTCGGCCAGAAGCCTGACATCGGTCCGCTGTTCATGGGTGCGGCCATCTCGTTGACGTCGTTGCTCATCCAGTTGACCGCGCGGTTCATATTGGAGAGCCTGGCGGTCATCTCCTGCATGTCTGTGTTGATCCTGACCATGTCGTGATCAATGGTGCTAATGCTCGTGTTCATATTAAAAACCGACGTGGTCATGGCGCCGACATCTTTATTAATTTCCACCATGGACC
>JAOUCV010000387.1 GCA_029859555.1 Gammaproteobacteria bacterium | reverse complement strand
CGACAACCGACACCGGCACGCCCGGCGCAAGCCAGACACAAACGATTAGCGTTGAAGACGTGATTCTGCGGGAAAACCGCATCGTCATGGGCCTGGAACCTTGCGCATTCACCGATGCCTACAACCTGCTGCGTACCCAGGTGTTGCAACGCTTCAGGGAAAACAACTGGAATGTACTCGCGGTTACCAGCCCCGGCGAAGGTGAAGGCAAGACCCTGACGGCCATCAATCTTGCCATCAGTATCGCTCGCGAGGTCGACTATACCGTGCTGCTGGTTGACGCCAACCTGCGGCATCCCTGGATGCTGGAACATTTCGGGCTGAAACATCGAAAAGGACTGAGTGACTACCTGACGGATGATATTCCCCTTCCGGAACTGCTGGTGAAACCCGATCGCGTCGAGCACCTGGTGCTGTTGCCGGGCGGACGGCCATTGAGCAACTCGGCAGAAATGCTGAACTCGCCAAAGATGGCGCAACTGGTCGAGGACATGAAATCCCGTTACCACAGCCGCATTATAATTTTTGACCTGCCACCGATCCTCTCCTCTGCAGATGCACTGGCCTTCTCACCCTATGTCGATGCCGCCTTGCTGGTTGTGGAAGAAGGCAGCACACAAAAACAGGATGTCGAGCGCGCGGTGGAATTGCTGGACACTACCAACATCGTCGGCACCGTCCTGAACAAGGCCGAGAACGCCTGACCGACAACACCGACTACCATGTATAAATCGTTCTATAACCTCAGCGAGAAACCCTTCACGCTGCTGCCCGACCCGGGTTTCCTGTACATGAGCGACAAGCACCGCATGGCATTTTCCATGCTGGAATATGGCCTCCTGAATAATGCCGGTTTCACGGTTATCAGTGGCGACATAGGTGCCGGCAAGACGACCCTTATCCGCCATCTACTGGACAACATGGACCGGGAACATACTGTTGGCCTGATCTCCAACACGCATCGCTCTTTCGGTGAACTGCTGCAGTGGATACTGCTGGCATTCAACCTTGATCATGCCAACATGAACAAGGTTGAAATGTACCAGCGCTTTGTTGATTTCATTATTGACGAGTATGCACAGAACCGCAGCACCGTGTTGATCGTCGACGAAGCGCAGAACATGGAAGCCGAGACACTGGAAGAACTGCGCATGCTCTCCAATGTAAACGCAGACAAAGACCAGGCATTGCAGGTAATTCTTGTCGGTCAGAACGAGTTGAGAGATACCCTGAGACAGCCCGAGCTGGTGCAGTTTGCACAGCGCATCTCGGTCGACTACCACCTGCAACCGTTGTCAGCGGAGGAAACTGCGAATTATATCCGGCACCGCATTAGCATTGCCGGTGGCAACCCGGACATCTTCTCCGCTCTCGCCTGCGAAGCCGTGCACCGTTACAGTAACGGCGTGCCGCGCCTGATCAATCTGCTCTGCGATACCGCGCTGGTTTACGGCTATGCCGAACAACAACAGCAGATCAGTGCCAGGCTGATAGTCCAGGTCGCCAGGGAAAAACAGGCTGGTGGCATCTTCCCGACTTATTCACCGGCAACCGAGGATGACTTCCCGGAGGAAGAACCGGCAACGGTTGAGGCCATCGCTGTCGCGCCGGCTGACATAGAGGAAGCAACAGACACCACTGCCGACGAAAACGAAACAATGCCTGCAGAACCGGCCAGCGCATCGAAAACGCCAGACCCTGATGCAGAACCGGCCACGCCAGCAACCCCGGTAACCCCGCTAATACCAGGCCTCTCCAGTCAGCCGGAGAATGTAAAACGCAGCGAAGGCGACCTCTACTGGGAGCAGCAGAACGAGCGCAGCGGTAAAAAAAAAGTCCGCATCGGGCTATGCGCCCCGCAAGAGGGCTTAAGGCAGTATTTATCAAGACTCTTGGAAAGCTACGGTTTTGATGTCATCTGCGCCCTGCCGCTGGACGCCGAACACCTCGAAAAGATCACCCCTGCAGAGCTGGATATCCTGCTGATTGACCGTCCGGATACCGGCACACCGCAACCACAGGCAGTCGCCGAGCAGCTGGCGAACTGGAACGGACCGGTTTTGTATAACGACTCAACTGCTACAGAAATCAGCCTCAAAAAAGGTAACCCGGACTTCGGCATGGTACTGGCCAGAAGGATCAATTCGCTTGCCGATGCAAATATGCCGACCAGCCGGGTTGTAAACCATTAACTACCCGCAGACCAGTTAATATGGGGAAATCCGCAATCCTGGTTGTTGGGGGTGCCGGCTACATTGGCTCGCACATGGTACTCGACCTGCTGCGCGCCGGTTACCCGGTCGTCACACTGGATGACCTGTCGCGCGGTCACCGTGAACTGGTGCCCGGCGGTGATTTCATTGAAGGCGATATGGGTGACGCTGCGCTTCTGGCGCAGATATTCAACCAGCACCCGATCAGGGCCGTCATGCATTTTGCGGCGCACTCGCAGGTTGGCGAATCTGTGCAGCAGCCGCTCGAGTACTACCGCAACAACGTTGCCAACACCATTACCCTGCTGCAGTCGATGCAACAGGCCGGCATCGCGCATTTTATTTTTTCCTCTACAGCTGCAGTCTACGGTGAACCAGAACGCACCCCGATTACCGA
>JAOUCV010000386.1 GCA_029859555.1 Gammaproteobacteria bacterium | reverse complement strand
TTTTTCTATGGATGGTTCCATGAGAACAGCCCCCCCCCCGGGGTATGCGCACTACTGCTGGCGCCACGCACGTCCTGAATACAAGATCGCCACTATGCTGATCAAAGTATAGGATGCCACGGCTGTGTTGTCATGTAGCAGTTGCCGGTGGCAATGCGTATTTTGTTGGCTCGAGTGTTGTGCGATAATTCCTTGCTATGAGTGCAGTAACAGAAAAAATCGAAGCAGTAAAAAATAGAAAACCCCGTAAGAAGAAAAGTATCGCGGAAACTGCTGACCGGCACGCCCTTTATGAGAAGTCAGTTCAAAGTGTCGACGTAGAATACAAATTCGTAAGCAAGACCTTTCGCAAGTTGCGTCGCCGGCGTCCCCGGCACATGCGGGAAGACTTCTGTGGTACCGCCGGTATGTGCTGTGAATGGGTCAGGCGTGACAGCAGGAACACGGCCGTCGGTGTGGATATTGATCCGGAAGTGCTGGCCTGGGGGCAGAAAAACAACCTGTCCAGCCTGAAACCCGAGGCGCGTCTGCGGGTTCGCCTGCTGCAGCAAGACGTGTGCCGGCTGGAAACGAAGCCGGTTGATGTTGTGCTCGCCATGAATTTCAGTTACCAGTTGTTCATGACGCGCGACAAACTGGGTGGCTATTTAAGCAAGGTACGCGAGTCCCTGGTCAGGGACGGCATCTTGTTTATGGATGCCTTTGGTGGCTATGACGCCTATCGTGAAATAAAGGAAAAAACCCGGCATAAGGGCTTCAGGTATACCTGGGAGCAGCAAAGCTACAACCCGATAGACGGCCATATGCGCTGTCATATCCATTTCGATTTTCCGGACGGATCAAAATTGAAGAAGGCCTTTAGCTATGTCTGGCGCATGTGGACCTTGCCGGAACTGCGTGAGCTTCTTGAGGAGGCCGGTTTCTCCCGGGTTACCGTGTACTGGGAGGAGTCCGATCCGGGCACCGGCGAGGGCACCGGTGTTTATTCCCCTGCCACCAGGGGCAGTGCAGATCCGGGCTGGGTTTGTTTCCTGGTGGCTGAAAAGTAGTCAGGTCATTGCCTGCCCTGGAAACGGACCATAGTTAAGTTATATCCATGTCAAAATTGATCGTCATCAAGCAACCCGAAGGAGACCGCGCTCCGTTCCTGCGCGGGATTCTTGTGCAGTCGATGGTGAATGCCGGCCTAGACTTTGTTGATGCCTATGAGTTGGCGCAGCTGGTAAGAAGTGAACTGCATGAAAGGCAGGAAGTTGAAAGCAGTGAACTAAAGGGCCGGGTAATCGAGCTGCTGGAAGAACGACACGGTAGCCAGTATCGCAAGCTGTATGAAACCGGCTCCCGCGGTGAGCCCGGCATCATTGTCCACACCCCCGCCCGCAGTACGCCCTTTTCCGTTGGTATACTGGCACACTCGCTGGAAACCTGTGCTATACCGCCGGAGATGGCCATGCAGGGTGCACGCAGGGTGCTGGCGAACCTGAGAAAAACAGGTCACCGTGAAATAGACCACAAGGCCTTGCGTCGCGTGATATTCCGATGTCTGCGTGAGCACTGTTCGCAGCGTAGTGCTGATCGCTACCTGTCCTGGCGCCGCTTTGAAAATAGCGGTACACCCCTGATTATACTGATCGGCGGTGCCGCCGGGACTGGCAAGAGCACCATATCGTCAGAGCTGGCCTATCGACTCGATATCACACGTCATCAGTCTACCGATATGATGCGTGAGATCATACGCTCCTACCTGTCGCCACAAATGATTCCTACCCTGGGGTTTTCCAGTTTCGAGGCCTGGCGAGGTCTGCCGGCTTCCGCCGAAGGATCCCGGCAGACTGCTGCAGATCGGGTGGTTGGCGGTTTTCTTTCCCAGTTTGCTGCGATGAAGCTGGCAATGAAAGCAACCATTGATCGTGCTATCAAGGAAAGACACCACCTGATCCTGGAAGGTGTCCACGTGGTCCCGACAGAAATGGACCTTGATGTGAAGAATACCGATGCTGTTGTTGTTCCCATCAAGCTTGCCAGCATGAAAAAAGAAATGTTACGCAAACAGTTTAAACGCCGCGGACGTGAAAAAAACGGGCGCCAGACTTCACGTTACCTGGAGCACCTTGAGGATATCTGGGAATTGCAATCCTGGTTACTGGACGAGGCAGACAAGGCTGAAATCCCCATTATTGAAAACTGGAATGTTGAAGATACCGTGCGCGCAGCACTGGATATTATTATCGGAGAGTTGATGAAATCATTTCCTCCTCATCCGGGTGAGGAAGTCTGGGAGAGCTGATAGTGCCGCAGGAGATTGAAAGGAAATTTCTGGTCAGGAATGAAGACTGGTGTGTGCCGGGTACCGGTATCCGTTACCGGCAGGGCTATCTCTGCACTGTGCCGGAACGTACTGTTCGTGTCAGGCTCATCCGGGAGCAGGGCTTTCTCACGGTCAAGGGGATCTCGGTCGGCGCGGCCCGCGCCGAGTATGAGTATGAAATACCGGCAGCGGAAGCTGCTGAAATGCTGGATAATCTGTGTGAACGTCCACTAATAGAAAAAACCCGTTACCGGGTTGAACACCATGGCATGGTCTGGGAGATAGACAGGTTCTAAGGGGACAAT
>JAOUCV010000385.1 GCA_029859555.1 Gammaproteobacteria bacterium | reverse complement strand
ACTGGCCGGCCGCTGGCCGGCAAACCTGATGTACACCGCAGAACGTCTGCCGGGGATGCTGCTGTCACCGGTCATCATCCTTGCCATCCTGTTGCCGCTGCTGGTATCCAGGCGCGGCAAGGTACACGGCGACGAACTACCGCTGCTGGTGTTCAGCATCTGGCCACTGGCCTTTTATCCGCTGATCCAGCTGGAGCCGCGCCTGCTGTTCCCGACCCTGATCGGCGCCGGCATCTTTGGCGCTGCCGGTGCGGTAGCTGTCGGCCGGCTGATTGCTGACTCGCTGCAACAGGCACCACGACGTCTCAGCGAATATGGCGTACCCGCCTTGCTGTTGCTGCTGTTGCTGCCATTGCTGCCGGCGCTGGCCTGGAACTCGGACCAGTCGCGCGGCTACCACCGCGAGATCGGTGACTGGCTGGCCACACACATACCCGCTGGCACAGGCATTGCCGGCGATGGCTACGGCTATGTCTCGTCCAGCAGTTTCTGGGCCGGACGCAAGGGCGAACCACGCCTCTGGACGGAACATGCCGCGGCGCTGGCCGCTGCGGCACGCGAGCGCGAACAACCCGTGCTGGTGCTCTACGAGGAATACCTGCGCGATGCCAACCCGCAGTTGCTAGCGGTGCTGGATGACGGCATACCGGGCATGGAGATCGCCGCGCGCTTTGAATTCCCGCGCGTCGGCCGCGTCCAGGTATGGATACTGGAAAACGAGATAGCGAGCGTTGCCATGACCACAAACCACGCAGGACTTGAGGCGAGCGCACCATGAATTACAACCTCGACCGCGGCGAACGCCGCGAAGCACTCGGCTGGGGATTGCTGCTGGCCCTGGTGACCAGCCTGCCCTACCTGCTTGGCTACATCGCCAGCCCGGCAGAGAAATACTTCCTCGGCTTCGTGCTTAACCCTGCCGACCAAAACACCTATTTTATGTGGATGTCGCAGGTCGCCTCGGGAGAACTGCTGCTGCAGAACCTCTATACCAGCATCCCGCATGAGGGTGCCGTACTGAATCTGGTATTTATCGCCGCCGGCTGGGCCGGCAAGCTATTCGGTTCGCTGGACCTTGCCTACCAGCTGCTGCGTCTGGTTGCCGTGGTGCTGCTTGCCTGGAGCGTCTGGCTGTTCGTTGCAACATTCACGGCCTCCCGTATGCGCAGACGCTGGCTGTTTCTGACCGTGGTCTTCGGCGCCGGTGTCGGCTGGGTGTGGAACCTGTATCGCCTGTGGAACGGCGATTTCGGCGGCCTGGTCGTTGATACCGAGTTACTGTCACGGCCGCTAGACCTGTGGGTGCCGGAAGGCTATGTATTCTACAGCATGCTGGTTATGCCACATTTTTCGGTGGCGATCGCGCTGCTGTTGCTGACCGTGCGCTGTGCCGCTATCGGTCTGGCAGACAACCGTTTGGCAATGACTGCCGCGGCCGGGCTGCTGTGTTTTAGCCTCAGTTTCGTACACCCTTACGACGTACTCATCGCGCTTGGCCTGGCCTGCGGTGTCGCTGCGCTGTACAGCCTGCGGCAGCGCAGCCTGAGCCGCACAGTGTGGCGTCATATCGGGCTGTTGCTGCTGCTAGGCAGCGGCCCGGTGCTTTACAACTACTGGATCCTCAACAACAACCCGGGCATGCATGCCTGGCTGGTGCAAAACCACTCGGCATCACCGGCACCCGCCGGCTACCTGGCCGGCTATGGACTGCTGCTGGTCGGGGCGGTGTGGTATACCGTGAAGCACCGTCAGGAGCTGGGTAGCGACCTGTCACCCGTGCAGTGGCTGTACGCCTGGCTGCTGATCCTGCCACTGGCATTGTATGCACCTATCGACTTCCAGCGCCGCCTGGTGATCGGTGCAGTGGCACCGCTGGCGGTACTGTCGATGTTGCAGCTGCTTGACTGGCTGGGAGAGCGACGCTTTAGCGCGCGTCACGCCAGCACCGCCACACTGGCCGGTGTGCTCTTGCTGGTGTCCTTGTCGAGTACCTTTCACTGGCTGAACAGTTTCCGCAAGACGGCCGACCATGCGGGAGAGTTGTTTGTGGAGAGTGAGCTGGTCGAGACGCTGCAGGCGATTGCCGCAGCGCCGACCGCGCACGGGACGGTTCTGGCACGACTCGAGACCGGTAACCATGTGCCACGCTTCACCGGCAGGGCAACCGTCATTGGCTCGCGCGGCCAGACCGGCAACTTCGAGCAGGTACGAGCCAGCACCGAGTCTTTTTACCGTGGCGACATGTCCGATGAACAGATGACCGCCTTCCTCAACGAGCAGCGGGTGCGCTGGATCATCATCGGACCACACGAGGCCGCGATCATGGCGCCCGGTACCCGGCAACGCCTGGCAAAACTGGATCTGCAAAGCTGGTATAGCAACAACGGTGGCCGTTATGAAGTACTGGTGCCTGCGCCCGTCAGCGAATACGCAGAATCATGCCATGCCGTGCCAAAGCTGTTACCGGCAGCAGACAATACCAACAATAAAAATGCTGCCTGTGACACGCACACAGACCCGGCCTAGAGGAGTACACAGCATGCAGGTTACCGCGATAGACGAACGCACCTCCGCCGTCCTTGACGTGATCCGCTGGCTCGCCGCCCTTGCCGTG
>JAOUCV010000073.1 GCA_029859555.1 Gammaproteobacteria bacterium | reverse complement strand
GCGCTTGCACCTGCGCAAGAACAACGGGCTGGTGCGTGATGTTTTTCATACCCGTCATATGTTGCGACTCTACGGCAATATGGGAATCGGTCATGTGCGCTATCCGACGGCCGGTTGCGAAAGTTCTGCCGAAGCACAGCCATTTTATGTGAATTCACCATACGGAATCAGTCTGGCACATAATGGCAATCTGACGAATTCAGACAAGTTAAAGCAGGAACTGTTTCAGGACGATCTGCGCCAGATCAATACCGATTCAGATTCGGAAATCCTGTTGAATGTACTTGCCCATGAGCTGCAACAGCAGGGCAAGCTGAAAATGAAAGTTGATGACGTATTCAGGGCGGTGGCCGGTGTACATAAGCGCTGCCGGGGTGCCTATGCAGCCGTTGCCATGATTACCGGGTATGGCGTGGTCGCGTTTCGGGATCCCTTTGGTATTCGCCCGCTGGTTTTTGGCAAGCAGGAGTCACCGCAAGGCACCAGCTATATGATGGCCTCTGAAAGTGTTGCTCTTGATGGTCTGGGTTATGAGCTGGTGCGTGATGTGGCGCCTGGTGAAGCTGTATTTATTACACTTGACGGGCAGTTGCATACCCGGCAGTGCGCGGAAAACCCGGCAGTCAAGCCGTGTATTTTTGAATATGTCTATCTGGCACGTCCCGATTCCATTATCGACGATGTGTCAGTCTACAAGGCCCGCTTGCGCATGGGTGAGAAACTCGCTGACAAAATACGCCGGGTACGACCTGATCACGATATTGATGTCGTCATTCCTATTCCGGATACCAGTCGCACTTCAGCGCTGCAAATGGCTAACAACCTGGGCCTGAAATACCGCGAGGGATTTATAAAGAACCGCTATATCGGGCGTACCTTTATCATGCCCGGGCAACAGCAGCGGAAAAAATCGGTTCGTCAGAAGCTGAATGCCATTGACCTTGAGTTCAATGGTAAAAATGTCTTGCTGGTGGATGATTCAATCGTACGTGGCACAACATCAACACAGATTATTGAAATGGCGAGAGAGGCAGGCGCAAAAAAAGTGTACTTTGCTTCTGCTGCGCCGCCTGTACGATTTCCGAATGTATACGGCATAGATATGCCCAACAGCAATGAGTTGATTGCACACGGTCGTACAGAAGAAGAGGTCTGCCGGGAAATCGGGGCTGACTGGTTGCTGTTTCAGGACCTGGAGGATCTGAAAGAGGCTGTCAGGAAAGGCAGGCCGGATATTGACGGATTTGACGATTCGGTTTTTACGGGCAACTACATCACCGGCGATATTGATGAGGATTATCTGAATTTACTGCAGTCCTCACGCAGCGATGCAGCCAAGGACGAACGCAGAAGCAACGATGACGAGGTGATCGACCTGTATAACTCTGCCTGAGCCCTGACGAGCCTCTGTATTGACAGGCGCTTACACCTCATCTAGTCTCACCTTTGATTGCGCCGATTTGACTTCAGCTTGCGGGCGCCTGATAAATTCAGCTAAAGCGACGGCACCTGCCCGCGTTTTTCTGATGGCGGGTTTTTTTATGCCCGGTGAAGAACTGACAGCAAGGTAATCGCCGGTGAGGCAGGAGAGAGTTGGTCATGTCGGATCATGAAGAATTTGATTTTGAAACACGCGCGGTACGCGCAGGACAGTCGCGCACTGCTGAAGGCGAACATTCGGAAGCGATATTTCCAACCTCCAGTTATGTGTTTGACAGTGCCGCGGCGGCGGCTGCACGTTTTTCCGGCGATCAGCCTGGAAATATCTATTCCCGTTTCACCAATCCAACAGTAAGAACGTTTGAACAGCGCCTTGCCTCACTCGAGGGCGGGGAGAGTTGTGTTGCTACGTCATCGGGGATGGCGGCAATACTTGCGACCTGTGCAGCCTTGCTGAAAAGTGGTGATCATATCGTATCTTCGCAAAGTATTTTCGGGACCACGACAGCGTTGTTTAGCAACTACCTGGCACGTTTTGGTATTGATACCACGTTTGTGCCGCTTGTCGACAATGCCGCATGGGAATCGGCAGTGCGTCCGGAAACCCGCTTGCTGTTTCTGGAAACACCGTCCAATCCGCTCATGGAGATTGCTGATATACGGTCTCTTTCGGTACTTGCAAAAAACAATAATTGCCTGCTGGTTGTTGATAACTGTTTTTGTACCCCGGCTTTACAGCAGCCACTGTCTCTGGGTGCTGATATAGTTATTCACTCGGCGACCAAATACCTTGATGGTCAGGGTCGCTGTGTTGGCGGAGCGGTAGTGGGTGACAGTGAACTGGTCGGCAAGGAGGTGTTTGGTTTTCTCAGAACTGCCGGCCCGACCATGAGTCCGTTTAATGCATGGGTATTTCTGAAAGGGCTGGAGACACTGACTCTGCGCATGCGGGCACACTGCAGCAGCGCCCTGTTACTGGCGCATTGGCTGGAGCAACAACCTGAGGTATCCCGGGTCAATCACCCGGGGCTGCAATCCCATCCACAGCATGAATTGGCGAGACGGCAACAAACTGATTACGGTGGCATCGTCTCATTTGAGCTAAAGGGCGGGCAATCGCAGGCATGGCGTTTTATTGATGCATTACGCATATTTTCCATTACCGCCAACCTGGGCGATGCAAAGAGCACGGTGACGCATCCGGCTACTACCACACACGGTCGCGTGGCTCCGGAACAGCGGCAAGCGGCGGGTATTTCTGATGGTCTTGTTCGATTGGCAGTAGGCCTGGAGTCGGAGCAGGATCTGCAGACCGATCTGGCAGGTGGCCTGGCAGCCTTGCAGATATAGCTAACAGGATGTACCAGAATAAACAGACTGCTTTCTGTACATGCCGCAACACAACGAGGGCCTGATGGATAAACGAAAATATATTTGTTTCCTGCTATGCACAGCGTTTCTGGCAAGTGCCTGTGACAAACAGGCTGATCTGCCTGCAACTGCGGCCCTGGAAAACACGACACAGGTAAGTATGCTTTCCTACGAGGAACAAGAAGCCGGCACAGATCTTTACCCGGTAAGGGTGCTGGTCAGTCCCGGTTTTTTAAGACTTGATGATGGTTATGCGGAAAGTGATTTTGTATTACTCGATCGCCGCGAAAAGACGATTTTCAGTATCAGCCATGAAGGTCAGAGCATCATGGTGATTGAAAACAGTCCAAATGATACGGTTCTTCCGACAGATATCGATCTCACTGTAAATCGTACGCCGGATAAAGAGGCGCCAATGATTGCCGGGAATCAACCGGAACATCTGCAGTATCTCGCCAATGGTAAAACATGCTTTCAGTCAGTTACGGTGTCTGGCGTACTGGAAACAGCCGTTGCCGCTATGACCGAGTACGCGGAGTTACTGGCTGACAGGCAGTTGAACAACATGCAGTCTGTTCCGCTGAATATGCAAACACCCTGTTTTTTGTCACGTTACGCTTATGCGCCAGCATGGCATCTGCAGTATGGCTTGCCTTTGCAGGAGTGGGATAGCAGCGGCTACACAAAATCACTTGTCGATTTTAGTGATGATGAGGTGATGCCGCTGACTCTGTTCGAACTCCCTGACGGCTACGCCCGATTCAGTCCGGGACAATAAGCTACCAGCCCCATCCCCGGCCACGTCCCCAGCCCCAGCCTCCACCTCCACCGGGGACACCACCTGAATCAGCCCCGGCCTTGTTTGCATCCGGATCCATCTGCAAGTTGCGGGTGTGGTCGTATTGAAATGTTCCGAAACCGATAACCTCGCTGTTTTTGTCCAGTACCTCGACGGTCCAGAAACCGGTCCAGTTGGATTCAATTTTGTTACTCGACCACGTTGAGAAAGGATCATCTGTGACGGAAATGTCTGCATTGGAAATGATGCGACCTGCATATTTCCAGCGGTGCGTGACCGCCTGTCCCTTTAGTCCTTGCAGTACTGTGTAAAAATAAATGGTATCGACGGTGTTCTGAAAGGCCCTCAGGTCGTCCGCAGGTTTACCATCAACGATAGCCGTGGTGAATATCTTTGTGGCAACACTTCCGGAAGCCGGCTGCTGCTCCTCGACGTAATCTTCTACAGCTTCTGTGCGCACAGCTTCTACTGCAGCCGTGCTTGTGGCCAGCAGTGTTGAAATGATTGCTGTCATGCACGGCGCAATTATTCTTTTGTACATCATGAGCTTGTTCCTCTGTTTCATCCTAATATACAGGCAGACAGCCGTTGGCTTCAACAGCGACACTGACTTTTACAGCTGCAGGGCTTCCAGCCTGCAGCCGCTGGAAGTACATTCAAGCAAACTTCCCTGTTCATACCAGTCACCCAGTACAATTCTTTGCGCCGGCATATCCGCCAGTAGCAGGTCATGAACGGCCGGACGGTGTGTGTGTCCATGTATCAGGCGTTGCACATTGTAAGTGGACATTATGTCTCTGACTGCCGCGTCATTAACGTCCATTATCGATTCGGGTTTTCCACCCGTCTGTTGCCGGCTCTGGTTGCGCATACCGCTGGCTATCGCCTGGCGTTCCTGAAGAGATTTGGCGAGTAGTTCAGCCTGCCACTGCGGATCACGCACCATGCGCCGGAAGGACATGTATTCGGTGTCGTCGGTGCACAGCATATCGCCATGCATGAGCAGGGTTGGCGTACCGTAGAGATCGATAAGGGCGGGGTCATCAAGCAGGGTGCAATTGCCGGCTTTCGCAAATTCCTCGCCAAGCAGAAAGTCCCGGTTACCATGCATGACAAATACCGGTATGCCTGTGGCAGCGCAGTCGCTTAATCCCTTGCATACCGCCTGGTTCATGGGGCTGTGATCATCGTCACCGATCCATGCCTCGAACAAATCGCCGAGGATGTAGATTGCATCGGTGTTACGTGCCCGGGTATTGAGTAGATCCAGAAACAGTTCTGTAA
This sequence comes from Gammaproteobacteria bacterium, assembly GCA_029859555.1. Taxonomy (GTDB): domain Bacteria; phylum Pseudomonadota; class Gammaproteobacteria; order UBA9214; family UBA9214; genus UBA9214. Next base: position 4,078 of record JAOUCV010000073.1, on the reverse strand, counting down.
CAGCCGGGCGCTCCGGATCCAGATGAAGATCTGAAATAAACAGAGTGCCCGGCATGATAATGGAAGCGCAGCTACGCTATTCCTGTACTGTGACTTTCTCGATAATTACTTCGGAGACCGGTACGTCCTGGTGTCCACCCTTGTTGGCGGTAGCAACGTTTTCAATGGATTCAACCACATCCATGCCGTCCGTTACCTTTCCAAATACCGCGTAACCCCAACCCTGTGGTGTAGGAGAGGTATGATTCAGAAAGTCATTATCTTTTAGATTGATAAAGAACTGCGAGGTGGCGGAGTCCGGCACATTGGTCCGGGCCATGGCAACGGTACCCTTGTCATTCTTGAGTCCGTTTGCGGCCTCGTTTTTAATCGGAGGATTGGTGCTCTTTTGCTGCATGCTGGTGTCAAAACCGCCACCCTGAATCATGAAGTCGCGGATGACACGATGGAAGATTGTGCCGTCATAGTGACCTGATTTGGCGTAGGTAATGAAATTCTCGACAGAATCGGGTGCTTTTTCCCTGTCGAGTTCGAGGGTAATAACACCTTTGCTGGTTTCCATGGTGACTGTAACCATGTCTGCTCCTTGTTTGCTGGTTGAATTGTCCTGGGTGAGGCCGGTTGCAGGTGCAACAGCGACGGTAATGGCCATTACGAGGCCGGCTAACTGTTTCATGCTGATGAACTCCGGTTAAAAAAATCAGAGCGCCAATGATATAAGCTCTGGCGCTGTTTACAAGTCCCTGAGCAGGCGGCTTGTATTATCTGTCTGGAATGACTTTCAGTTGTCGGGTTTAGGCACTATTATCTGCCGCACAAGTTTAATGCAGGACGAAATCCGCACATGCTCAAAATCTACAACACACTGACTAATCAAAAAGATACCTTTACTCCGATCGAGGAAGGAAAAGTAAGAATGTATGTATGCGGCATGACCGTATATGACTATTGCCATCTTGGTCACGCACGCGTCATGGTGGTATTTGATGTCGTTGTTCGTTATCTGCGTGCGCTCGGTTATGACGTCACCTATGTGCGAAATATCACGGATGTTGATGACAAGATAATAAAACGTGCCAATGAAAATAATGAGGATATTGATGCGTTGACGACAAGATTTATTCATATCATGAATGAAGATGCCGCCGCCCTGGGTGTTGTTCCGCCAGACGCAGAGCCACGGGCAACGTCTTCAATGGATGACATTATTCACATGATTGAGACCCTGATCAGCAAGGGCTATGCCTATCAGGGGGGTAACGGAGATATTTATTACGACGTCAGCCGGTTTGAAAATTATGGTGTGCTTTCCGGAAAGCAGCTCGAGGATTTGCAGGCCGGCGCACGTGTGGCGGTTGATGAATCAAAGGATGATCCGCTGGATTTCGTTCTTTGGAAAACAGTAAAACCGGAAGAGCCAAGCTGGCCATCACCCTGGGGGAATGGCCGTCCCGGTTGGCATATAGAATGTTCTGCAATGTCGACCCGGTGTCTGGGCGCACATTTTGACATTCATGGCGGTGGTATGGATCTAAAATTTCCTCACCATGAAAATGAAATTGCCCAGGCACAGGCTGCAACCGGTGAGCCTTTTGTGAATTACTGGATGCACAACGGTTTTGTTCGGGTAGATGATGAAAAAATGTCCAAATCACTGGACAACTTTTTCACGGTAAGGGAGATACTGAAAAGTTACCGGGCTGAAGAGATTCGTTATTTTATTCTTGCCAGTCAGTACCGCAGCCCGCTGAATTATTCCGATGAAAACCTCGACAACAGCAAGGCGGCGTTGACGCGTCTTTACACTGCATTGCGAGGTATTACTCTTTCAGAGGCTGATGATGCGCTTTGCAAACCATACAAAGTCGCCTTCCACAAGGCCATGGATGACGATTTCAATTCGCCGGAAGCCATTGCTGTACTGTTTGAAATTGCCAGGGAAATCAACAAATGTCGCGACACGGATCATGTTAGAGCGGCTATGCTTGCCAGCTGTCTGAACAGTCTCGGTGCTGTTCTCGGCCTGATACAGGATGACCCTGAAGCCTACCTGACGGCATCAGCCTCCACGGGAGATACGGCAGAGGACACTATTTCTGCTGATGCAGTGGAAGATCTGATCGCACGCAGGATCATTGCACGTACCGACAAGGACTGGGCTGAAGCTGACAGAATCAGGGATGAACTTGATGCGGCGGGTATTATTCTCGAGGACGGCGCTGCCGGCACCAGTTGGCGTCGCAGTTAACTGTGCAACTCCGCTGCGGCAAACAGGGTATTTTCCAGTAGTGTTGCCACCGTCATCGGGCCAACCCCGCCAGGTACCGGCGTGATCCACGCAGCCCGTTCACGCGCGCTGTCGAATTCAATATCTCCAACCAGGCTGCCGTCTTCCTGTCGATTGATGCCGACGTCGATGACAGTTGCACCCGGCTTGACCCAGCTACCTGAAACCACGCCGGGTTTTCCTACAGCCACAACAAGAATATCTGCCTGCGCAACATGACCGGGGAGGTTTTTGGTAAAGCGGTGACAGGTCGTTACCGTGCAGCCGGCGAGTAACAACTCCAGCCCCATGGGGCGGCCGACAATATTCGATGCGCCAACAATTACTGCCTGACGCCCGTAAAAAGGTTCATTGGTATGCTCAAGCAGGGTGATTACACCGCGTGGTGTGCAGGAGCGTAATGACGGGCGGCGTAACGCAAGACGGCCAATATTATAAGGATGAAAACCATCAACGTCCTTGTCAGGTTTTATGTGTTCGGTCACCTTGTCAGGGTCAATATGAGCGGGTAGCGGAAACTGCACCAGAATGCCGTCAATACTGGTGTCGTTGTTCAGCTTGTCTATCAGCGCGAGCAAATCTGCCTCGCTGGTGTCATCCGGCAGATTGTAGGAACTTGAAAGCAGGCCGGATTCATCGCACGCCAGACACTTGTTGCGAACATATATTTCAGAGGCAGGGTCAACGCCGACCAGTATGACGGCCAGCCCCGGTATGCGTAAGCCGATTTTCCGTCGAGCATCTATCTTGTGCTTGATTTTGCGCCGGACTTCGGCAGCAATAGCCTTGCCATCAATCAGTTTTGCGGTCATTGGAAAGCCGGGTTGCCGGTAAATTGGGAGTTGGATTCTCGCACGCGGCTATCCGGTGGTACAAGCACGGAACGATATGAGCAAATCAGCAGATGCATAATGGCGTTGGGCGATGCAGTTCAGAATTACTGAATTTTCACCATCGCGGGCAAATATGATTCGACAAGTTAATTGACGCTATTAGGGGCAGCACGTATTATCGCAGAGTTTCACAGAGCAGGATTGCATGCCACTCTGAAAAACACCGTGAAATCGGGGTATAGCGCAGCCTGGTAGCGCGCCTGCTTTGGGAGCAGGATGTCGGGAGTTCGAATCTCTCTACCCCGACCATTTTTATGACGTTGCTCGGGAGTCTTGTTGGTGATGAATCGGCGCCCGTAGCTCAACAGGATAGAGCACCGGCCTTCTAAGCCGACGGTTACAGGTTCGATTCCTGTCGGGCGCGCCAATTTAAGCTTAATGAGGATTTTATTGACAGTTTTATGGTGGGTGTAGCTCAGTTGGTAGAGCCCTGGATTGTGATTCCAGTCGTCGTGGGTTCGAGTCCCATCATCCACCCCATTTTAACTCTCGCTTGTTTAAATCAAGCGTAGCAGTTGCTTGAACCACGCATTCTGATGTGGTGGGATGCTGCGTTTTTCGGGCCGTTAGCTCAGTTGGTAGAGCAGGTGACTCTTAATCACTTGGTCGAAGGTTCGAGTCCTTCACGGCCCACCAGATATGCCCGCGCATAGTGCGGGCTTTTTTTTAGTGTTTTTACGTTAAATCAACAGGTTTGGGGTGCGCAACAGGCACTTAAATCGTTATAATTTGAGGTTGTTGGCCAATGGGCTGAAATGGTGCAGGCGTCATAAAGCGAAAGTGGCGGAATTGGTAGACGCGCTGGCTTTAGGTGCCAGTGGGGTGACCCGTGAGAGTTCGAGTCTCTCCTTTCGCACCAACTACAGGGGTTGTTTATCACATCCTGGTTCAGGAAAGT
>JAOUCV010000384.1 GCA_029859555.1 Gammaproteobacteria bacterium | reverse complement strand
GCAGGCCAATGTACCGATGAAGAAGGGCGATCCGCTGTTTGAGATGGACCCTGCGCCCAAGCAGGCCAAAGTGGATTCGATCAAGGGACAGCTTAACGAGTCAGAGGAAAAATATAACGTTGAACGTCGGCTGGTCAGCCGCGGGGCCGGTGTCAGGGAGAAAATGATCAACCTTAAATTCGAGGTCGACACCCTGAAGGCTGACCTGGCAGAGGCACAGTATCATCTTGACCATACCGTTATCGTGGCCCCGTCGGACGGATATGTAGTTAACCTCCAGCTGCGTGAAGGTATATTCATTCGCCTCAAGGCACCGGTGATGACATTCGTGGATACCGAAGAGTACTACCTTGTAGGCAAGGTTCTGCAACGTGCAACACAATGGATTGATCCGGGTGACGAGGTGGAAGTTGCCCTGGAGATGTATCCCGGCCAGATTTTCAAGGCGGAAGTGAAGAACGTGGTTTGGGCGTCAGGCAAGGCACAGATTTCCGCGTCTGGTCGTCTGCCGACTGACAAGGAACTGCTGCCGCCAGACGACTTTGCAGTGAAGATCACGTTCAAGGAAAACGACCCACAGCGGCCGCTGCGGTTTGGTTCCAGTGGTATCGCGGCAATATTTTCGGGACGCTGTGACGCCTGCAAGGTGCTGCGCCAGCTGGAAATCCGTTCCGAGAGCTGGTTGAACTATATCTACAACCCATTCTAGATGGATTGAGGATTACGGATGCATTCCGCAGCCTTGCTGGCTATCAGGCGTATTCAGGAGTCGTCTTTGTTTGGCATTGAATATCCGGGGACTCGTTTTGCCCCGCATGACTTCGCTCTTCAGGGCATTACACGGTGTCTTTTGTTACAGGGGGTATTTCCAGTCCCATCGCCTTGGCGCGTTTACGCCACAGCTGCCTGGCATGCTCCTGCATGTCGACCTGCTTGTCTTTCTCGTCCATGATTTCCAGGCCAAGCAGTGTTTCCAGTATGTCCTCCAGCGTTATGATGCCTTCCATGCCGCCATACTCGTCCACGATTACCATGATGTGCAGGCGCTGGTGCAGGAACACTTCAAATGCCTGGGATACAGAGGTCCTGTCCTGCAGCGCCTTGAGTTCGCGTTGGTAGTGACTTAGCAGGTTGTCGGAATTGCCGCGTGCCTGGGCCAGCAGCAGGTCGCTTTTAAGTACAAAGCCACTGTGGCGTTCGCGATCATGTCCATAGACCGGAATTCGTGAGAATCGCGTATCGTCATGTGCGCTGAAGAACTCTTCAACAGTCATGGATTCCGGCAGGGAGAACACCACCGGGCGCGGTGTCATAACCGCGGTGACGTGTGTTTCGTCCAGCAGGAACAGGTTTTTTAATATACGTGATTCGCGCTCTTCCAGTTGGCCTTCCTGCTCACCGAGTTCTGCCATGGCGGCAAACTCTTCGCGGGAAAATCCTTCCGGTTCCTCGCTTCGTGACAGACCGCTGGTCAGTTTCTCGGATAGCCAGACGAAGGGGTAGAGCAGCCATACCAGAAACTTGAGTGCATGTGCCGTCGTACCAGCAAGGTGCCGCCAGTACGTTGCGCCGAGTGTTTTTGGGATGATCTCGGAGAAGACCAGGATCATCAGCGTGAGAATCGCCGAGGCTGCACCAACCCATGCGTTGCCAAACACGATGGCGGCCTGTGCGCCGGCGCCGACCGCACCGACGGTATGTGCAATGGTATTCAGGGTCAGAATTGCTGCGAGTGGCTTGTTGATGTCCTCCTTGAGCTGGTGCATCAGCTTGCCGGACGGACGCTCCTGCTGCTCCATCAGGGTGATATGCGCTGTGGTTGTGCTAAGCAGCACGGCTTCTGCAATGGAGCAGAGGAATGAGAATATTAGTGCTACAGCGACGTAAACAATAAGAAGTGTCATGCAGTCATACTACTTGAATATGCAAGCCCTGATTGTAATGAACGTCGTCTGAAGAAGTGCGATCTGATTTATTTTCCTGATCTTGGATAATACAGTAATTCTTCAAGCTTCCAGAGAAATCACGAAGGCGTCAACTGACACCGGGAACGGCCAGGATCGGGCCACTGTGGCTTCAGGGCGGGGTCGGGGCGGGGAATGTCCTGAAGGCGCCCTGATCCTGTGTTTGTATAAACGGTGAGCTAAGGTTTCGGATAGGGCCCTGGGCGGATCTTGAGCACATTAATAGCTGTTTCCGTAATGTACGGTGATTTCCGGCCTGTTGTCATTGTTGGAGGAGCATTCCGAAGGGCAATTTCAAGTTTTACTATTGTCCTTTCTTGCTTGAAATTATGGAAGTTATCACCAGACCCAGGCCTAACCCCAGTAATATAGATCCAACAAATGCCAGGGGAGATTCCTGCAAGAAAAAAAATCCAGCACCTATGCCTATCAGCGTACCTCCGCCAATAGCCCATGTACTCTTGTCATCTTTTTTATCTGTCATGCCATTCTCCGAAATTTATTAGAACTTCATCTATTGTAGTAGCTTTATGATACATAAAATATAAGCATCGATTTGTTGTGCGCAGCAGTTTGTTAGCCGCTGATGCGAGGCGTTATTTGTAGGGACTGTATGAGAAAAAGGGCTCTGACCCCTTTTTTTCGGTTAGCCGCTGATGCGAGGCG
>JAOUCV010000072.1 GCA_029859555.1 Gammaproteobacteria bacterium | reverse complement strand
TACGGAAAAGGCCATGGAAGCATTGACGAAGTAGTTGGTTTTAAAATAACAAAGGAGAGTGCCAGTGCGTAACGCAATCAAACTGACCCGCCAGTGCTGCGGGTTCTTACTATTAATAGCAGCCGGCAACGTGCTGGCGGCTACCGGCAACAAGCCTAATATCCTGGTGGTGTGGGGCGATGATATCGGCCAGTCCAATATCTCGACCTATACCCACGGCCTGATGGGTTACAAGACACCGAACATCGACCGCATTGCCAGTGAGGGCATGACCTTTACTGACTATTACGGCGAGCAAAGCTGCACCGCGGGGCGTTCCTCCTTCATCATGGGGCAGAGTGTCTTTCGTACCGGACTGTCCAAGGTGGGTCTGCCGGGTGCAGAACTTGGCATGCGCGAGGAAGAGCCGACTATTGCCGGACTGTTGAAGAACCATGGCTATGCTACCGGCCAGTTTGGCAAGAACCACCTCGGTGACCAGGACCAGCATTTGCCTACCAACCATGGTTTTGACGAGTTTTACGGCAATCTCTACCACCTCAATGCCGAGGAAGAGCCGGAGAACGAGGACTATCCAACGAACCCGGAATTCGCCAAAAAATTCGGTCCGCGCGGCGTGATGCATTCATTTGCTCAGGCCGATGGTACCCAGAAGATCGAGGACACCGGTCCACTCACCAAAAAGCGTATGGAAACGGTTGATGACGACACCTCCGACCGTGCCATCGCCTTCATCGAGGCACAGACGAAGGCCGGCAAGCCGTGGTTCGTCTGGTGGAGCGGCACCCGCATGCATTTTCGCACCCATGTGAAAAAAGAGCTGCGTGGAATTTCCGGTCAGGACGAGTACAGCGACGGCATGGTTGAGCACGACCGTCACATTGGCAAGTTCCTCGATAAGCTGGAAGAGCTGAAAATTGCCGATAACACCATCGTGTTTTATTCCACCGACAATGGACCGCACATGAACACCTGGCCGGATGCCGCCATGACCCCGTTTCGCGGCGAGAAGAATACCAACTGGGAAGGTGGCTGGCGCGTGCCATCGGCGGTGCGCTGGCCCGGCAACATAGCTGCCGGCACCTGGTCCAACGAAATCATGCATCACATGGACTGGTTGCCGACTTTTCTCGCCGCCGCCGGTGAGCCGGATGTGAAGGAAAAGCTGCTCACCGGACACTCTGCCCTGGGACGCGATTACAAGGTGCATCTGGACGGCTATAACTTTCTGCCCTACCTGACCGGCAAGGCCGAGAAGGGGCCGCGCAAGGAAATCTTTTACTTTTCCGATGACGGTGACCTGACCGCGTTGCGCTATCAGGACTGGAAAATGATCTTCATGGAGCAGCGAGCCGAGGCCACTTTCCAGGCCTGGATAGAGCCGTTTGTACCGCTACGCGTGCCGTATATTGAAAACCTGCGTCGTGATCCCTACGAACGCGGCATGCAGACCTCGAATACCTACTTCGACTGGTTGCTGGATCGCGCCTACCTGCTGGTGCCAGCCCAGGCCTATGTGGGACAGTTTCTTGCAACATTCGAGGAATTCCCGCCACGCCAAAAAGCCGCCAGTTTCAGTCTTGACCAGGTGATGCAGAAACTGACGCCACCGGGCGGCTAGTATTCGACCCCCTGTTGTCGCCGCCACCGGGTTGCTGTTTCCCGGTGGCGGCACGACCAATCGTTGGAGTTGTGGAATGAAAATTTGTTTACTGACTGTGCTGTTGCTGGTTTCCGGCTGTTCAACCGATACCTATTACAAGGACAGCCGTACACTGGTAACGGTGAAAAAATTTGCCGGCATTCCCTACCTGGAAAAAGAGGAGCACACCACCACGCGGCCAGCGGGTGCCCCGTAAATGCCGGTGCCAGAGGCGGCTGTTAACTACTGCTGATTTTATTCGGGCAACGGTGGTGGCTATGCAACTGAACCGGAAACAAACTTTCTTCGCTGATAAATAAATAACAAGCGGCCGGCGTGCAGTTTGCCCGCGCTTGTTGCCTCCTGACAGTACAAGCCCTGACTATGCCTGTTTTCCCTCTTATTCTGTTGTTGCTGCTCGCCGGCCAGACCTTTGCCGGCGATACCGTCAGCGGTACTGATTTCGTCGGCCGCCAGCACTGTGCCAGTTGTCATGCCGCGCAGGAAAAAGCCTGGCAGGGTTCGCATCATGACCTTGCGATGCAGCATGCCACTGAAACAACAGTGCTGGGCGATTTCAATAATCGTGATTTCAGCCATGCCGGCATTAGCAGTCGTTTTTTCAAAAAAGACGGCCGTTTCATGGCACGTACCGACGGGCCGGACGGCAAGCTCGCCGACTTCGAGATCAAGTACACCTTTGGCGTGGAGCCGTTACAGCAATACCTGGTGGAATTACCCGGTGGCCGGCTGCAGGCGCTGACCATTGCCTGGGATACGCGGCCGCAGGCGCAGGGGGGGCAACGCTGGTTCCACCTGTATCCCGATGAAACCATCAGTCATGATGACGAGTTGCACTGGAGCGGGCTGAACCACAACTGGAACAGCATGTGCGCCGAGTGCCATTCAACCCATCTGCAAAAGAACTACGACCCGCTGCAACAGCGCTTCGACACACGCTGGTCAGAGATTGACGTTTCCTGTGAGGCCTGTCACGGACCCGGTGCGCAGCATCTTCACTGGGCGAACAAAAAAACCGGCTGGGAAAAGCTGGCGGCCAGCAAGGGTTTGACTGTGCAGCTGGACGAACGCCAGGGTGTGCACTGGCAGCCGCAGGTCACTACCGGCACGGCACAGCGCAGCGAGCCGCGCAAGAGCAGTGTCGAGATAGAGGTGTGTGCGCGCTGCCATGCGCGTCGCAGTGTCATCTCGGCGGGCTATGTGCATGGCGAACCATTGCTGGATCATTACCTGCCACGCCTGCTTGATGAGGGCATGTACTTTCCTGACGGCCAGATTGAAGACGAGGTGTACGTCTACGGCTCGTTCCTGCAGAGCCGCATGAACCATGCCGGGGTAAGCTGCAGCGATTGCCATGATCCGCACAGTCAGCAGTTGCGCAAGCCCGGCAGTGGAGTGTGTTTGCAGTGTCACGCGGCCGATAAATTTGCCAGCAAGCAGCACCATTTCCACGCACCCGATTCCAGTGGGGCCAGCTGTATTGAATGCCACATGCCGCCACGCGATTACATGGTGGTCGACCCGCGCCATGACCACAGTTTTCGCATCCCGCGCCCGGACCTGTCGGTGACGCTGGGTACGCCGAATGCCTGTACTAACTGCCACGAAGACAACAGCGACGCGTGGGCTGCCGCGCAGGTGCAGGACTGGTACGGTGCTGCGCCACAGGGGTTTCAGGACTGGGCGGCAACGTTTGCTGCTGCCCGGCGAGAAGATCCGCAAGCCGCCGATTCGCTGCTGCAACTGATACGCGCGGCAGAGACCCCCGGTATAGCCCGCGCGACGGCCCTGTCACTGGCCGGCCCTTACCTGGATGCGCAGTCGCTTGATGTGTTGACGCAAGGTTTGTGGGATGACGATCCGCTGGTGCGTGAGGCCACCCTGGGCCTGCTGGAACAGCTACCGGTGGGACTGCGGGTACAACTGGCGTTCCCGTTTCTGGAAGATGATGTGCGTGCCGTGCGTATCGAGGCCGCGCGGGTACTGGTGGCATTACCGGCAGGCGATCTGGATGAGACGCAGCGTCTGCAGCTGGCACAGGCGACACAGGAATTTATCGATGCGCAGCTGGCCAGCGCCGAGCGTCCCGAGGCGCAGACCAATCTGGGTAATCTCTACGTACAGCAGGGAGCGTTGCAACAGGCCGAGCAGGCCTACAGGACGGCCATTGAGTTGAACCCGGCCTATACACCGGCCTGGGTGAACCTGGCGGACTATTACCGTGGCCGTCGCAATGAAACGGCCGCCGAGCAAACCCTGCAGCAGGCCATTGACGCCATGCCGACGGCGGCCGAACTGCACTATGCACTGGGGCTGTCGCTGGTTCGCCAGCGACGTGCAGCGGCAGCTGTAGGGGCGTTACAGCAGGCGGTTACGCTGGATCCCGACACTGTACGCTATGTCTATGTCTATGCGGTGGCGCTTAATTCAACCGCAGAGCCGGAGCAGGCATTACTGGTGTTGCAGGGGGCACACACGCGTTTTCCGAACAACACCGATATTCTCGGTGCACTGGTGGCCTTTAACCGTGACCAGGGCAATGCGGCGGCGGCCAGCCACTATGCGAAAAAATTGCAGGCATTGTCGCCTTCAGCAACACCCTGAACGCTGGCGGATGCAGTAGCGTACGCATTTCTACCTAATTTACCCTGATTTTATTGACCCCTCGCATAGAGTCTCTTTATAATCCCCGGCTCTCTGTGGCAAGCGAAAAGCTGCGCCACGGGCATGGGGTACCGGCAGCAGGCCGACCGGAAACACGCAAGGCATTGATTTATAAAGATAATGGCGCATCTAGCAAGGAGTGCCCGTAGACTGGTTGTGCTCCAGTTGCTGTTGCTAGCCGTCACCTCAGCGGTATTTTTTGTGTACTACGGTGGTTTTCAGGCTGCCTCGGTCTGGGGCGGCGGGGTAATCGCCATGACCCATAGCCTGTTGCTGCACTGGCGGCGCAGTTGCGCTGACAGGGGACGCGCCCTGAGTGGCACGCAAAGCCTGCGACTGCTGTATCGCACGGCGCTGGAACGGTTTGCGCTGGTTGTGCTGTTGTTTGCGCTGGCGCTGGGTGTGTTGAAGCTGGATCCACTGGCATTGATTGCGGGATTCATAGCGGGCCAGATGGCCCTGTTGGTTAATGGAATTTATAAAACGGAATAGTTATGTCGGGCGAAGTCCTTACTTCAGCTGAATATATCAGCCACCACTTGCAGAACCTGACCTTTGGTCAGCATCCGGATGGCAGCTGGGGCATTGCCCATGGCATCGAGGAAGCCAGCGAGATGGGTTTCTGGGCGGTCCATCTGGATACGATGGGATTTTCCATCGGACTGGGTTTGCTGTTTTTGTATATTTTCCGGCGTGCCGCCAAACAGGCGACCGCCGACGTACCCAGTGGCCTGCAGAACTTTGCCGAGTGGATCGTCGAGTTTATCGAAGACACCGTTAAGGGTTCCTTCAGTGGCCGCAACCCGTTGATAGCACCACTGGCGTTTACCATTTTCATCTGGATCTTCCTGATGAATTTCATGGACCTGATTGCAGTAGATTTTCTGCCGCACCTGGCGCAGGTAATCGGTATCCCCTATATGCGGGTGGTCCCGACAGCGGATCCCAACGCCACTTTCGGCATGGCCATCGGTGTGTTCTTCCTGATTCTCTATTACAGCTTCAAGATCAAGGGGCCGGGCGGCTTTTTTGCCGAGCTGGCATTCCAGCCTTTTGGCAAGCTGGGCATGCCCATCAATCTGCTGCTGGAAGGCGTTAACCTGATATCCAAGCCGGTGTCACTGGCACTGCGTCTGTTCGGCAATATGTATGCTGGTGAAATGATCTTTATCCTGATCGCCATCATGTACAGCGGCGGTCTGGTAATCGGTACCTTTGGTGGCCTGCTGCAGATCGGCTGGGCAATTTTCCACATTCTGATTATTACCCTGCAGGCATTTATCTTCATGACGCTGACCATCGTGTATCTGGAAATGGCGCATCAGGAACATCACTGATTTTTAATTTAAACAGCTAGTTATATCTTTAGGAGAAAAAAATGGAAATGGCAGACGCTTTACTCTATATCGCCGGCGCACTGATGATGGGCCTGGGTGCACTGGGTGCCGCTGTCGGTATCGGTGTTCTCGGTGGTCGCTTTCTGGAAGGCGCCGCGCGTCAGCCGGAACTGATCCCGATGCTGCGTACCCAGTTCTTCATCGTCATGGGTCTGGTCGACGCCGTGCCGATGATCGCTGTAGGTATCGCTCTCTACATCCTGTTTGCAGTGGTGGGCGGTTAATTCACGCCGCTGATCAAGACGTAGAGGTGCTGACATGAATATCAATGCTACCCTGATTGGCCAGGCGATAGCCTTTTTCCTGTTTGTCGTATTCTGCATGAAGTATGTCTGGCCGCCGATCCTGCATGCTCTTGAAGAGCGCAAGAAAAAGATTGCCGATGGCCTGGCCGCTGGCGAACACGGCAAGCGTGAGCAGGCCCTGGCCGAGGAACGTGCCAAGGAACTGCTGCGCGAGGCCAAGGATCAGGCCAGTGAGATTATCAACCGTGCCGACAAGCGTGCCGCCGAGATTATTGATGCGTCCAAGGGCGATGCCAAGGATGAAGGCGGCCGGATACTGACCGCTGCACGTGCGGAGATTGACCAGGAGCTCAACCGCGTCAAGGAAGATCTGCGTGGCCAGGTGGTGGCCGTTGCGCTGGCTGCTGCCTCCAGGATACTGGAGCGTGAAGTCGATCCGGCTACCCATGCCGAGCTGCTCAACAAGCTGGCCGCGGAAATCTAGGTAACGGACATGGCCGAACTGATTACTGTTGCACGTCCCTATGCCCAGGCAGCTTTTGAGTTTGCCAGTGCAGAGCACGCGCTAAAAGACTGGTCGGAGATGCTGTCCTTGCTGGCGGCTATTGCTGATGATGCTGCCATGCATGAGCTGATTAACAGCCCGCATTTGACAGAGACACAGCTGGCCGACCTGTTTATCCAGGTGGCTGGTGGAAATCTCAATGCCAACTGCGCCAACTTTGTGCGGGTACTGGCGAGCAACGGGCGACTGCTGTTGTTGCCGGAGATTGCCGCGTTATTCGAGATCGATCGCCGCGCGGCTGAGGGTACCGTTCAGGCGCAACTGGTGACGGCCTTTCCTGCCAGCGAGTCACAGCAGGCGGAAGTGATCGCCAGTCTGCGCAAGCGACTTGGGCGCGATGTCGAGCTTAGCTGTTCTACTGATGCCGAACTGCTGGGTGGTGCCATTATCCGCGCCGGCGACCTGGTCATTGACGGCTCCGTGCGCGGCAAGCTGCAACGTCTGGGTACGGCGCTGATTCATTAGGCCGGACCACTGACCCCGATTTATTAATAGATTTAAAGCTTATTCAAGGTAAAAACTATGCAACTCAATCCAACTGAAATCAGTGAACTGATCAAGAGCCGTATCGAACAGTTCGAGGTCGTGTCCGAGGCACGTACCGAGGGTACGGTGGTCAGCCTGACTGACGGTATCGCGCGTATCCATGGCCTGGCCGATGCGATGCAGGGAGAAATGCTGGAGTTTCCCGGCGATGTCTTCGGCCTGGCGCTGAACCTGGAGCGTGATTCCGTGGGTGCCGTGATCCTGGGTGATTACAAGACCATCACCGAAGGTGACAGCGTCAAGTGCACCGGCCGTATCCTTGAGGTGCCGGTGGGTGAGGCCTTGCTGGGACGCGTGGTGGATTCCCTGGGTAACCCGGTTGACGGCAAGGGTCCGATCGCGTCTACCGAGACCTCGCCGATCGAAAAGATTGCGCCGGGCGTGATTGCCCGCCAGTCGGTGGATGAGCCGGTACAGACCGGTCTGAAATCGATCGATGCCATGGTGCCGATTGGCCGTGGTCAGCGCGAGTTGATTATCGGCGACCGCCAGACCGGCAAGTCCGCGGTGGCGATCGACACCATCATTAACCAGAAGGGCACCGGCGTTAAATGTATCTATGTTGCCATTGGCCAGAAGAACTCCTCGGTTGCGACCGTGGTGCGCAAGCTGGAAGAGCACGGTGCCATGGCACACACCATTGTGGTGGTCGCGGCCGCGGCTGAGTCGGCTGCCATGCAGTACATTGCACCGTACTCCGGCTGTACCATGGGCGAGTACTTCCGCGATCGCGGTGAGGATGCCCTGATTATCTATGATGACCTGACCAAGCAGGCCTGGGCCTACCGCCAGGTATCGCTGCTGCTGCGGCGTCCGCCGGGTCGCGAGGCCTATCCGGGAGATGTCTTCTACCTGCACTCGCGCCTGCTGGAGCGCGCTGCACGTATCAATGCAGAAGAGGTGGAGAAACTCAGCAACGGTGAGGTCAAGGGCAAGACCGGTTCGCTGACGGCTCTGCCGATTATCGAGACCCAGGCCGGTGACGTGTCGGCCTTCGTCCCTACCAACGTGATTTCGATCACCGACGGCCAGATCTTCCTGGAGTCCGACCTCTTCAATGCGGGCATCCGGCCTGCCATTAATGCCGGCCTGTCGGTATCGCGTGTCGGTGGCGCAGCGCAGACCAAGATTATCAAGAAGCTCGGCGGCGGTATCCGCCTGGCACTGGCGCAGTACCGTGAACTGGCGGCCTTTTCCCAGTTTGCCTCGGACCTTGACGAGGCCACTCGCAAGCAGCTGGAACGCGGCCAGCGGGTCACCGAACTGATGAAGCAGAAACAGTATTCGCCGCTGTCGGTTGCCGAGATGGCGGTATCACTGTTTGCCGCGGACCAGGGGTACATTGATGACGTTGACAATGAAAAGGTCGTTGATTTCGAAAACGCATTGCACGGTTACATGGATGCCAGCCAGACGGAACTGATGGACAAGATCAATGCCTCCGGCGACTACAACGACGAGATCGAGGCGAGCCTGCGTTCTGCAGTTGAGGATTTCAAGGCGAACGGCAGCTGGTAGTCCCCGGCGCAATCCCGCAAACAGAGATGATGGTGACAGGATAGAAAATGGCAGGCGCGAAGGAAATCCGCACTCAGGTTGCGAGCATCAAGAACACGCAAAAGATCACCAAGGCGATGCAGATGGTGGCGGCGAGCAAGATGCGCAAGGCACAGGAGCGCATGCTGGCGACGCGTCCCTATGCGGACAAGATTCAGAATGTCGTGGCACATTTGTCACATGCGCACCCGGAATACCATCATCCCTACCTGATCGAGCGCGAGACAAAGCGGGTTGGTTTGATTGTGATCTCCACTGACCGCGGCCTGTGTGGCGGTTTGAATACCAATCTTTTCAAAGCAGTGATTACTGCCATGAAGGAATGGGATGCGGCCGGGCTGGACATCGATTTGACCCTG
>JAOUCV010000071.1 GCA_029859555.1 Gammaproteobacteria bacterium | reverse complement strand
CCGTGACGGTGGCATAAATGCCCGGCGCAATCAGTACACGCTGTTCTGCCGCTACAGGTGCCATGGCGGAATACCAGCCGATACCGGTGTTGTGCAGCTTGTTGTTAGTGAACAGTGCGCTGTTCTCGCCAACAATATGACAAGCCGTGCACAAACCCTTGCCACTGAATATTCGGTAACCGCGTTGCGCCTGCGGGCTTAAGGCATCTTTCTGCTTGCCGTAGAACCAGCGATCAAAATCCGAGTTTGCTGATAACAGGGTACGCTGGTAGCTGGCAAGTGCAGCACCGACCGTTTCCATACCCGGGCCGCGGCCCTCAAAAGCCGCCTCGAACAGCCCGTCATAGTCACTCATGGTGTGCAGCTTGCGAATTACGGCACCAACCGATGGATTCGCCATTTCATTATGCCTCAGCATAGGTAGCCAGGCCTGCTGTTCCAGACTGGTTTCACGACCGTCGTGAAACAGGCGTTCAGCGTAAGCAATGTTATAAAGGGTTGGTGCATTCCGGCGCACGGTACGGCCTTCCAGGCCAACTGCCAGTGCGAGTTCATTATTGGAGAATCCCTGTTCCGGCACATGACACATGGCGCAGGACATGGTGTCATTGAGCGACAGGCGGCGGTCGTAAAACAGCTTGCGCCCCAGTTGCACCTTTGCAGCAGTCAGTGGATTGTCTTCCGGCAAGGGTAGTGCCGGCAGGCCCAGTGGCGGTTTTGCAGCGATCGCCATCAAGTCCGCTGGCGTACCGCGGTCAGCACGGGAATCCACGGCCACGGAACGGGTTTCATAATCGGCAGATTCGTAACCACCCTTGTAGTCACCGGGCCCCGCATGCGCACTACTGGCCAGCATCACAACTAACCAGGACACGGTAGCCACACCATTCCAGGCTGTTTTTACCTTGAATAAATTGCGCATGCGAGGGCCTGCTCAGAAATTACCCTTATTGTCGTGCGTCCAGTCCGGGTCCTGTTTGCGCAGGTCGCCGACCGGTGCCGCAAAAGCATCCGACACCAGGATATCTACATTGTCACCTGTCAGGGCATTCATGAAGGCCACCAGATCGTCGATTTCCTGCGGACTGAGATGCAACGGCACCAGCAAAGGATCGAGGTTTTCATTGGCGAGGCCACCCTGGTTATAAAACTCGACCACATCCTTCAGGGTTTCCATGGATCCGTCATGCATATAGGGCGCGGTCAGCGCTACATTACGCAGAGTCGAGGTGCGATACTTCCAGCGATCAGCGGGGTTTTGGGTGACCTCATAAAGACCAACGTCTCCCGGCGGGCGTTCACTGACAGCGCTGATAATTTTAGCGTCCACATCGTGGTATACACCTGGAGCGACCTGAACACGGCGTTTTGCGGGTGTAGCCTGCATTGCGCTGTGCCAGCCGATCCCGGTGTTATGCATGGCGTTATCGGTGAACAGCGCATGCTTGTCGGTAACAGTATGACAACTCGTACATTTCGCCTTGCCCTGGAATAACCCGAAACCACGTTGCGCCGAGCGGTCCATGGCTTCGTTGTCCTTACCGTAATACCAGCGGTCAAACGGCGAATTGGCAGATACCAGGGTACGTTCATAACTGGCCAGTGCCTGGCCAATCGTTTCCATCCCCGGCCCCTTGCCGTCAAAGGCTGCTTCAAACAGACCCTGGTAGTCCGCGATATTGCGGATACGATCAATAACCAGGGCAAAAGACGGATTGCCCATCTCGTTTTTTGCCAGCAACGGCCCCCACACCTGCTGTTCCAGGTTATGTTCGCGGCCATCATGAAACAGGCGCGTCAGATAAGCACTGTTATAAACCGTTGGCGCATTGCGACGCACAGTACGGCCTTCAATACCGACCGCCCGCGCCAGTTCGTTACTGGTAAAACCCTGCTCGGGGATATGGCACATGGCGCAGGAAAAGGTGTTGTTCAATGACAGGCGCCTGTCATAGAACAGCTTGCGTCCCAGCGCTACTTTCTCTTTAGTTACCGGGTTATTGGCAGGTACCGGCACCGGAGGCAGGCCCAGCGGCGGTGTACTCAAGACCTGCATCAGGTCTGCCTGTGTGCCATTGCGGCTATCCAGACTGACAGACTGCGTCTGGTATTCACCACTTTCATACCCCTTCTTGTAATCGCCCGGCAATGCTGGTGCAGAGCTTGTTGCAGCAACAGCCGCTTCAGCTGCAGGCAGCGTTCCCTGCGACTCCATCAGCAGGGTTCGGACATCATTCATCAGCAGGTCAGGATGCAGAAAGGAGACACTGTAGATGTTACGTACCCGGCGCTCCCTATCGATAAGATAGACACGCAGGATATGGGAAATGGTACCGGTGACTTCACCCTTTTCGTTGTATTCGGTTATGACCGACTGACTGTAATCGTCCAGTATCGGTGCCAGTGCCTGCTCTGATTCTGTCGTCAGGAACTGCCACTCGCTTTTGCCACTGGCGAAACTCCTGCCATACAGCTTCATGACTTCCGGCGTATCGTGGGCCGGATCGAAGCTCAGGCTGAGAAGGCGTAAATTATCGGCCAGTTGCGGATCGCTATCGAGGTGTTTCTTGATTCGTGACAGCACGGCGGTGGCCAGCGGACAGCCGTTGATATCGTTGCAACTGCTGTAAATGAAGCTGAGTAAAACCATCTTGTCGCCGTAGAACTGGTGCAGACGAACACTGTTCCCGTCCTCATCCAGAACCGCACCGTCGGCAGCATTTCTCAGCGGTGGCAGATTGTAGCTACCTGCTGCCGGTGCGGTATAACCGAGATCTCCATAACCTGGCGCCAGCGGCACCGTGTTTGCTGCCGGTGTTTCCCCGTAGGCTGATATGGGAATGGCAGCGATGCAGAAAAATAACAACCGTAAAATACGCATTAATTATCAAGTCCTGAATGTAAACTGGCCGCCCCTAGAGGCGACCAGATGTAGTTACCGAAAAGAGGCAGAAACCTCCGCTTCGCAAGCTGCGTACTTAACGCAGCTCCGAAAGCTGGATATCTGCATCCTTTGCGGGCTTGCTTGCATACAGCGAGTAGGCACCGAAACGCATCTGGTGAGCACGGCCCAGCTTCTCCTCAATGAAGTCGACTTCAAACTTCTTCACCAGCTTGCCGCCTTCATAGTGATACAGCTTCAGGAACTGCTCGTTTTCTTCACCCTTCTTGTCCCAGTTACCCAGCAGTGAAGTTGTATAGTAGAGGCGCGTGCTGTCCCAGCTCGATGACACCATGTTGACCTGCGTACCGATCTGTTCCTCGAAAACCTGCACCGGCTTGTGCGGGTCAGTGATGTCGAACAAACGGGTCTTGCCGTCCATAAAGGTGTTCACCCAGAGGCGACTGTCATCGTTACTGATCGAAATATCGACCGGCAGCGGCACCTTGGAGGCATCGCCGATATCGGCTACATCAGAAACCTGCCATTCACCGTCTTTGTCTTCATAGATCAGCCAGATCTTGGAGGTCAGGGCCGTGGTGGTAAAGCAGTAGTTATTTGTCGGCTGCCAGGCACAGCGAATTTCCAGCGGCGCACCCGGAACGTCGAAAACTTTCTTGGGCTTGCGTGTGTGGAGATCCCATACTGTAGCGGTGTTACCAAAACGCTTCATGGCTTCCGGGTCACCCAGCATCTTGCCGAAGTCCATCATGTAATTGGACCAGCCGGTGAAGGACGAGGTGAACATGGCATTAAGGCGCGGCAACACACGCACATCATAACCGTAACCGTCAGCGTATTTACCGGTCTTGACGGCACCACGCAAGTTGTCATCGGTCGGCATCCAGTAGGTAGAGATGAATTCACCCTCGTTGGTGTACTCAACCATTGCCGTTCGACCGCCGTGGTCCTTGTTGTTGGACAGGCCGGTGATGATCATGCGACCAGGCAAGGCGTAGGTGGTGTGTGGACCCACGACACCGCCACTCTTTGCTGTAAAGTCAGTGATGACCTTGTGCAGGGTTGGTTTTCCCGGCTTGCTGTGCACATCAAAGATAAAAATCTTGTTGGTATCCAGACCACCCGCCCACAGGTAACGGCGATCATCAGTAAAACCGGAGTGATGCGCTTCGTTACGCCCGCCTACCGACAGGCTGGCCACTACCTTGCCATAGTGCTCGGACTTGGGGTTGGTTGAGACAGTCACGAGTTTGTCCTGACCATCACCCAGCCCTTCTATACCCAGAGTCCACACGTAGACATAATCTTCCTGTCCAATGATCTTGGCCATGTAAGGCGATTGACAGGTCTCATCAGCCACAGCCTGAGTATTTAGCAGCGCCCCGCCAGCAAACACGCCTGCGGCGACCATGGCGACAGCCATGATTCGTTGTTTAAAGGTCTTACTCTTCATAATTTACTCCTCGGTCGGTTCATGATCATCTTGTCCCGTGCTGAATACCCCTGCCCGGACAGTTAATCCGCCACCCGGCTTTCTTGATGAAAAGCCGGATTGCCCGGGCAAGTCTCAGTACTGTCCAGTATTTTGTTGCAAGCCACATGCCATCTCCTGAAATCCCGCCCCAGCCTGATAAAATCCGGCTTTTCCCGCAAATATTGTGTTGATTAGTTGTTCCAATACAGTGACAGTTCGCTGCGGGATGCGCATTCTGCGAAACAGCCTTTAGTACAAGTCCGGCCTGGTCGGGGAGCCGGCATCCGATTACGTATCTGGAACGGATATTGCTGCGAATACTCACAAGCAATGACCCGCACAAGCGGTCGCACATGACACCCGGCCCGGAGAACCTGATGAAGTCAAGCCGCTACCAGCACCTGTTACTGTCACTCATAGTGGGTTCCCTGCTGTATCAATCTGCCATGGCGATAAGCTCTGAACCAGGCGGAGATTTCACCCTGACCGACCATCTGGGCGAAGCCTGGTCGCTACAGAATGCGCGCGGCAAGGTTGTATTACTGGTGTTTGGCTACACTTCCTGTCCTGATGTGTGTCCTACCAGCCTGCTGACTGTGCAGCAGGTACTGGGAGCGCTTGGAGAACAGGCCGACAGTGTACAGCCGTTGTTTGTTTCCGTGGACCCGAAACGCGATACCCCGGCTGTCATGAAAAACTATCTGGGTTACTTCCATCCATCCATAATCGGGCTTAGCGGCGAGCTATCAATGCTGAAAAATATCAGCCAGCACTACCGCACCTCATTCGGTTACAGCGGCGATACCGACTCACCCAGCTACGTCGTCGATCACAGTTCCAGCCTGTATGTCATAAACGACCAGGGAGAGCTGACGAATATTATTCCCTATGGCACCCCTGCCGACATTATCGTCGACAGCGTAAAGCGACTGCTTCCCCCTGAATAACACCGCCTTTCCCGGGAATGAAGTCCGCTACGACGTGCGCCGGTACAGCGCTCAGGAGAGCTTTTTGATACCCAGCGCCTTGAGAATGTACTTCTCGTAGAGCGGTTCGGTGGAGCCGCGTTTCATCTTGCGCAAAAAGTATTTTTCAAAAGCCACCTTGGCAACATGCACCCACTTGCCTTTTTTCATCCATGCCACGTTGCGCGGTGGTATCTGCGGTATCGCCACAAAGGCAGCACCGGTGTCGCCCATATCTGCCAGGCAAATTGCATTCCAGGTAGGCTTCTGGTCTGCTGAACCGCCGTCGATCATGCTACTGATATTTTGCACACTCGCAGTGACCATGGATTCGATCATGTACCCGGTTTTAGGCGTCCCGGTGGGTACCGGGGTTACTTCCACCGGGGGGATGGCGATACATACACCGACCGAGAAAATATTGTTGAATTTCGGGTTCTGCTGGAATTCGTTGACCTTGACGAAACCGCGCGGGTTCACCAGGTCTTCACCCGCTGCTTCCACGGCATCCACGCCCTTGAAAGCCGGTATAAACATGGAATAACTTGATGGCAGCTCGTGCTCCTTGATCACTTCACCCGCCGTGTCATGCTCGGCGACAATGACCTTGTCTTTCTCTACCCGGATAATTTTTGCATTAGTGATCCAGTTAATATGGTGCTGGCGCAGTTCATGTTCCAGCAGGCCCCTGGAGTCACCAACACCACCAAGACCCAGATGGCCAATATAGGGCTCGGAGGTAACGAAGGTCATCGGTACCTTGTCACGGATCTTGCGCTTGCGCAGGTCGGTGTCAAGAATAAAGGCAAACTCGTAGGCCGGTCCGAAACAGGACGCCATCTGCGCAGCACCCACTACAATCGGCCCGGGGTTTGCTACAAAGGTTTCCCAGTTTGAATGTGCATCACGGGCATGATCAAGCGTGCAGATGGAATTGGTATGAGCCTCGGGCCCCAGCCCCTCTACCTCGTCAAATGCCAGCTTGGGCCCCGTTGCAATGATCAGGTAATCATAATCAACCACCTGTCCATCCATCAGTTCCACCTGGTTTTCCGCTGGTTTGATTTCCTTCGCACCCGTCGGAATAAAATCGATATTCTTTGCATTCAGGCGAGGCTCCAGCTTGAATGAGGTATCTTTTTCAGTACGCCAGCCAACCGCCACCCACGGGTTCGACGGTACGAAATGAAAAGTGTCGGTATTGGAGATGACTGTCACCTTGTGTTCTTTGCCCAGCGCCTCTCGCATTTCGTAGGCGGCGGGTAATCCTCCGGTGCTCGCTCCTAAAATTACTACATGGGCCATTGGCTTGGCACTCCTGCGTTGATGGTTGCATCATGAAATTCGCTTTTAAATGTAGCTGCATCATCCGTGCCATCTGTCTTGATGGCGGCACTACCCGGCATCCGGAGCGGAAGCCCCGCTGAAAAATGCAGTTAACGATTATTTAATAGCGAGAACAGCGTTTTCCGGGGCTTCACAAATATCGCGCGGGCTATACCGGCAATCCGGATGTGAAACACAATGTCCCCCGGGTGGCTGCACAATGAAGCACTGTCGCCACCCTGTCTCACATTGACGGCGGTACCTGTGCAACCCGCCCTGATGAGCGCTGTTTTTGCGTACATGAGCTACCGAAGCAGCACAATGATATCGGCAGCTCGCTCACCGGCACGCGCCGGCGAAAGGTACCGGCCACCGTCGGAAAAACTGTCTGGCGTTACATTCAGAATAGCCATGATCCGGGGTCGTGCTTCACTCGACATGCCAGAGACCTCTGTTGTCTTGTCTGCTCGAGAATTCGACAGCAGCAGGCAGTCCGCCGGTCCTGTGCACATCTTCCCTGGTGCACTGCCACAGCGTGCCGGGGCAAGTTCCATTCCATTCTTGCATTGACTGCAGCACCAGCAGGCGCTGATGTCACACAGTCATAGCTGCAATCTGCACAGGCAGGCGCCTGCTCTCGATACTGTCCCGTTTCTGCAACAACCTGTCCCGCGGCAGTACACCAGCAGCCCCGTCAAGCATCACTACATGGTAAACCATGACTATTCCGCTGCTGGCATAAACTGTGCATCAGGCATAGCAAAACAACCTTTTGGCCATTTTCAAAGAGTGACATAAATGCCACCGCATTTAGCCACACTCCTGATGTAATGGCTTTTCTGCACAGGAGTTACAGTGAAGTGGAAGCCAAATCAGCCAGCCGCCCAAAACACAAACGCAAAAGAACGCGCAGCAAACCGCGTGGACGCGCTGTCGAGCCACTGGCACTGGAACAGGTACGCAGGCTGCTGGGTAACGAACCACGCCGCCGTGATCTGCTGATCGAACACCTGCACAAGTTGCAGGACAGCTATGGCGGACTGTTCGCCAGGCACCTGGTTGCACTGGCTCGCGAGATGAACCTGGCACACACCGAGGTATATGAAGTTGCCAGTTTTTACCATCACTTCGACATCATCAGGGAAACCGATCCGGATCCCGCAGCGCTAACGGTACGCGTGTGTGATTCGGTGACCTGCGAAATGTTCGGTGCGAATGAACTGGTGCAGCAACTCGGCAGTTCAGTCGGTGATAATATTCGCGTTCAGCGCGTACCCTGCGTAGGTCGTTGTGATCGCGCACCGGTAGCCGTGGTCGGAAAAACACCTGTCGACCACGCCAGCCCTTCCAGCGTCATTGCTTGCATTGACAAGGATAAGGCCGCTGCAGTTGCGGCGCCTTGTACCGGCCTGGAACAATATCGCAGCGAGGGTGGCTATGTGCTGTTCGAATCACTGCTAGCCGGCGATATCAGCCCGAAAGACATCATCACCAAACTCAATGATTCCGGCTTGCGCGGCCTCGGCGGGGCCGGATTCCCGGCCGGACGCAAGTGGCAGATCGTCAGTGGCATGCCGGCACCACGGCTGATGGCAATCAATATCGACGAAGGCGAACCGGGAACCTTCAAGGACCGGCATTATCTGGAACGCGACCCACACCGCTTTCTCGAAGGACTGCTGATCGCAGCCCATGTTGTGGACGTAGCAGAAATCTATATCTACCTGCGTGATGAATACGCAGACTGCCGGAAAATCCTGCAGCGCGAACTGGCACTGCTGCAAGACAATGCAGCACTGCGGCACCCGCCCATTCAGCTGCGGCGCGGCGCTGGCGCCTACATCTGTGGCGAGGAATCAGCGATGATCGAATCCATCGAAGGCAAACGCGGCATGCCACGCCTGCGTCCGCCATTTGTCGCCGAGGTCGGCCTGTTCAACCGGCCAACGCTGGAACACAATCTGGAAACCCTTTACTGGATACGCGACATCCTGCAACAGGGCCCCGAATGGTTTACCTCGAATGGCCGCCACGAACGCAAGGGACTACGCAGCTTCTCGGTCAGCGGCCGGGTAAAAAAACCCGGCGTGCACCTGGCGCCCGCCGGTATCACCATGCATGAATTGATCGATGAATACTGTGGTGGCATGCTCGATGGCCACACCTTCCATGCCTATTTTCCGGGAGGTGCCTCGGGCGGCATACTGCCCGCCTCGCTGGGCGACATTCCGCTGGATTTCGACACGCTCAATGAATACGGCTGCTTCATCGGTTCCGCCGCGATTATCGTTTTGTCAAAACATGACAGTGTCAAAACGGCCGCGCTGAACGCCATGCGCTTCTTTGAG
>JAOUCV010000382.1 GCA_029859555.1 Gammaproteobacteria bacterium | reverse complement strand
CCTGTATGTGCGCCACAGTTGGTGGGTAATTCAATAGACTTCACAATTTCCAGGTAGGTACTGCTTCCCGGCATCACGTCGAGCACATCCAGACGGCTGGCCAGTGCGGGGGGCGCATCCTCCGAGTCGAGGCCGTTCATGATCAGGTAGGCATACTTGCCATCGGGCGTGAACTCACTGGTCAGCGGCGCCAGGCCGAGTCCGTCATTGTCACGCGATAGCTTCTTGATGTGTACCGGCTCATTGGGTAATACGCTGACATCCCAAACATCATAGGTACCGCCATCTTCGAAATTCTCCACCAAGACAATGTTGCCATTGGTTGTCGCCATGAAGGGGCTGACAATTTCCTCCGCGTCCAAACGCGGGGGTATTACCTGGTGGATGATTGATTTCTGCTGTGTGTCGACAACCGTCATCGATTCACCCCACAGGTCAGGCTCAAAGAAGTAGCGACCATCGGGCGAGATGGTTGCATCGCAGGGACGCGCTGCACCTCGTGTTTCGTTCTCACCAGTTGGTGGATATTGATCCGGAACGTGCAGGCTGGTAAGGATGGTGCCGAATGTAGGACTGTCAGGATCGGTATCGATTTCCTGTATTTGGTCGACTTCGCGCGCCGCGTTCCATGCCGTTCTCCCATCGGGCATGATGCCGATAAAATTTGAGCCACTGTCAGGTCGACCCGGAATGGTGTAAGTGTCGACATAAACCCGGTTTTCATCCTTCAGCAAGGGTGTGGCTCTGGTCTTGGCCTTCAGGCCTACTATCTGTCCGTTGAGCCCTGTCCACCACCATGCGGGATGGCCCTGGTACTGATTGGCGGGCCAGGAACTGTTCGCGTTGATTTGCGAAGCGTCAATACGCTCACGCTCTTTACAGGTGATTGGTTCTTTACCATTGGACGTTACACATTGCAGTACCGACATGGTCTTGTCGCCGTTGTTTGAGACGAATACGTGGGATACAGTAGCAAGAGCGCCTGCGGATGCGAAGATCAGTGCTATGCCGGTAAAGTAGCGAATCGAGTGAATCATGATGTTTGCCTCCCCAGCTGTATATCAGGACCCAGGTCGGGACAACCTGTGGTATGTTATTAGGCTTCAGTATATCACTTTACCGTCATTTCTTGGTGTCTCTCGATAATTCGGAATATTATTAATTAGTAACGCTCTTCTCTTTATCGGCTGCTATATTCTTTAGTTTGTGGTTATAACTGATTTGGAGTTACTGTTATGTCTGATTGCTGCCATACAGCGTGTACGACTGAAATGCCGTCCAAAAAACATGTTTGCCCGGTAAATGGCCAAAAATACATGCAAGTCTCAATCAGAACGATGCTTCATCATATTTCTTCACCATGGGAGTGGACTGAGAAAGAACAGGGATACTACTTTTGCGATGACCCAACTTGCGATGTTGTTTACTTCGGCGAGGACGATTCTGTTATCAAAAAAGCAGATACTAGGACAGTTGTCGGTATCAAGGAAGACAAGCCAGACGCACTGACCTGTTACTGTTTCGGCGTGTCGAACTTAGAAGCACAACGACACCCTGACATACGCGACTTCATTGTGAAAAAGACTCAAACAGGTATTTGCTCATGTGATACCAGCAATCCTTCTGGACGTTGCTGCCTAAAGGATTTCCGGGTAGAAGCAAAATCCAGTCGCTGAGGTCAGATTTCATTTCTCACGAATGACTATTTCTGCTGGCCATACTGGTGATGACCATGACACGGCAAGTACTGACAGAGACACTAACCTGCATTATGCTTGAAAAGTGTGTAAGAGTTGTCATCTTTCCCTGCCCAACAATCTGGCATTGTGTGCCAGAGATCTATATCAACCATAATCCAGAGGAACTCAAATGAAAGTCGCATATATATTTTCCAGTCAGGGTCATACCGTTTCATACAAATTGGGTCAGATGATACTTCCGCAACTTGAGGTCGATGCTCATGGTGTTGATGTTGTTGGCATGTTCTTTTTTGAAGACAACAATTATGTGCTAGTCAAAGGTGATCTATTAGGTGAGCGGCTTGCCAAGGTTGCAAAGGACAGAGGTATGTTGCTGATGGGGTGTGACAAGTGCTGTTACGAACGAGAAATCGACGGAAAGCTAGTAGATGGTGCCGTTATCGGGTGTTTCCCCAATTTGTACGAGGCACTTTCAGGTAATATGCCCGACCAAGTGATAACGCTCTAACGCTGACACTAAAAACATATAGCCCATAAACGGCCCTATCCTGGGCCGTTTTACATTTTGTGTTCTATGTCCGTTGCGGCTTTTACGACATACACTGCTGCCTCGGGAATGACTGTTTGTGGCCCAGGCTGTGTAAAAACGCACTGTTTTCAAAAATCGCAAAAATATTTACCAATTTAACAAAGCTCGTTATGTATATGCCTGCCGCATATGGAACACCACGGCAATATTGTTCCTATAGTCGTTTCAATACCCCACTTTTAAAAATAACTTTTTGTTTTCACACAGCCTCGGCCGGTTCCTGTCCTTTCCAGCCACGGCAACAGTCAGTTAGAGGAGTGCCAGGAACGGCAAGTGTCCGCCCGAACCCGGACGTTTAGTAAATAACTACCTAATAATTAACTAAACGACAGGAGTCGACCGAGGCTGTGTGAA
>JAOUCV010000383.1 GCA_029859555.1 Gammaproteobacteria bacterium | reverse complement strand
TCGACATGGCGGGCTCACTCGAACCCGTCAGCGAAGGCACCTTTACCTGGAGCGGTGCCGCGACTACGCATTTCTTTGCCGACCCGAGCGAAAACCTGATAGGCCTGATTTTCACCCAGCATTTCCCGTACGATGAACACCAGCTGTTCACACGGTTTCGGATTTCCGTCTACCAGGCCCTGCAGTAAGACAAGCCCCGGACAACGCATGGTGTGTGTCCAGCATCGGGGGATGAAATGTTACCCTGCACCCCTGGCTGCAAATGATCACCCGGCCAGCTGGTTTGCTCCGGGCTTCTTGTTCAAGGCTGCTCAAGCAGCCGGGCGTCATCGTTGCCTTGCCAGCCTTTCTCTATGTCAGCTTGAGTTATTCCGCAACCACCCGCATCCCCGCTTCCAAAACCGGGCACATTAACGGCCCTGATTTCAGGTAGATAATTATTCACATCCTGGATATTTGAGGAAGAGTCATCCCAGAAAATAACCCTGGCGCGGTGTTCAGCATTATCCGGGACCATTCCGTAATGAAGCATTATTTTACGGATCGCCTCTGATTTACTTATGCCAGGATCCATATGGTAGGCGCAGTCAGGGCAGTTCCAGTTATCCCGGTTATCTATTGCAGGGTATGAGAACCCTGGTTGGCGGCTGTCATAACGGGGGGAAGATGTGAATTCCGGAAATTGTGATTTACTGACAATAGGCAAGACTTTTCCATCCCAGCATCTGTCAACCGCCGCATGACTCGCAATTCCTATGTAGGCGCCACGTCTGACGCACTCGGCTATGGCGCTCCTGGCGTTAACGCCCAGGCACTGGTCATTCCATCCATAGGTAAAACACTGTGTCCGAACACAGCTGAAATCCGGGTTATCCCTCGTTGCGTTGCAAAGGTGACTGGATAAAGTAAGGTCATAGTCAAAGACACACAGATATCGCCCGTCTTCATCCTGAGTAACAGGCTGTTTGATGACCCAGACAATCAAAAACAGACCGGTGACCAGTAATAACAAGAAGGTCACTTTTTGATTTATTGAGACTGTTTTTTTCATATCAAGTCTATTTTAAAACCCTGCAAGACCCAATGAACCCTTGCTACGCCTGTTTTCTCCTGTGAACCGGATAGCGGATCTAAACAGGTGTATCAGGCGAGCATGTATAACTTCATGGAACCCATCAGCAGCGAACATAGTGACCTTGTTGCGAAGAAATTACATGCATGGAAAATAATTATCCTCTAGCATAAAAAAGGCAGCCCGAGGGCTGCCTTCAAGTAAACATCCACAGCATACGCAGCCTATGGACTGATCAGCCTGAGACTATTCATGAATCAGGTTGAGCTCAACCAGTGCACCGTAGCAGCGCATGGTGATGTTGGTATTGTGTTCTACCAGGCAGGCCAGCGTGCGACCTTCACCCGGTACAACATCGGAACACAGCAGTTTGATATCGGGACCGCATTTCGAACCGAAGAAATTGGCATCACCCAGTGCTTCACTGATGGTTGCCTTGCCCCTGACAATCGCCGCATCACAACCGTCAGACAACTGGCTCTCATGTGCCGTCAGACAGTTCAGTACGCGGTTTTCACCCATCGGTACATCTCCGCAGAAAGTGGCTATTTCCTTGCTACAGCCGTCACCGACAATCTTGACCGCGTTATTGAAGCCGCGAGTGATAATCGGCGTGTCCACAAGAAGACCCTCTGCCGCAACATTCTTGTCCTTGATTTCATCGCTACGGCGTCTTGACACAAACTCGGTAGCAGCGGCAGTACTGACCCTGGGAATGACAAACCTGACTTCTGTGCGTCGATTCGGCGCAAGGCATCTGATCAGGGATTCACCGGCCATGCCCGGGCAACTCACCAGCGGGTCATCCGAACCATGTGCCGAGACCTTAATACGCTCCTTCGGCAGACCCAGTGCAATCAGCTCCGCCTGCACCGCATCGGCACGTTTCTGGGACAGTTTCATGTTGTAGGCATCATCACCGATCTGGTCGGTGTAACCGGCAACAGCCACACGGTGAATGTAGTCATTCCTGTGCATGCCGATGGCTTCCGCCAGCAGTTGCTTGCCTCCCGCACTCAGTTCAGCACTGTTAAAGGCAAACGCCTCACCCGCCTGCAGCACCAGCAGATTGACCTGGGCGGAAACAGAGTTCACTTTCGCCTTTTCTTCCCTGACGGGGACCATGTCCTTGCGGTCTGCCACAATCTCCGGATCGCAGGCTTCAATGGCAACGGTCGGACTCCACTTATCCGTCCTGACACACTCGCCATTGGCCTTGCGGACAACCTGTCCGCGCATGTCGTACTGGTAACCTGCCGAGACCTCGGTGGCCTGCGACGCAAGTGGTGCAAAGACACTGCCGGCAATCAACAGCGCCAGCAGTGACGTGTGAATGCTGTTGGAATTTCCTGATTTCTTCATGTTATATCCCCATATGTTATCGGTTAGTCCAGCCCGGCATTTTATTCTCTTCGCGGCCGTCGCGCAAAGATTTTCAGCAAAATGTATCTATTATCAAATAACCAAACACTGATAAGGACGGAAAACCTTACACATCACAGTGAGTCATGCACATATAATGAAAGTCGAATTTGCGTCGCTGACTGCCGAGGGAGCCACTATTGCCTGAC
>JAOUCV010000381.1 GCA_029859555.1 Gammaproteobacteria bacterium | reverse complement strand
AGGCTAAAAACATACAGGGCAATAATAAAGGCAATGCTGATGGCATAGGATGTCAGCAGGCTGATATCAGAAACACCCAAAAAGCCGTAACGAAAGGCATTCACCATGTACAGGATCGGGTTGGCCAGTGACAGCTGTTGCCAGAACTCGGGCAGCATGCTGATGGAATAGAATATCCCGCCAAGATAGGTCAGTGGTGTGAGCACAAACGTCGGGATAATTGAAATGTCGTCGAAACTTTTTGCATAAACCCCGTTGATCAGTCCTGCCAGTGAAAACAGGATAGCCGTAAGGATAATCATTGAGAACATTACCCACAGGCTATGGATATTCAGCGGGTGAAAAAGCAGGGAAACAATCGTGACGGCCACGCCCACTGTTAGTCCGCGCGCCACGCCCCCGGAGATATAGCCAATCAGGATAATATAATTCGGTACCGGTGAAATCAGCATTTCCTCGATATGGCGCTGGAATTTGGAGCCGTAAAAAGAAGACACGACGTTGGCATAGGAATTGGTAATAACGGCCATCATGATCAGGCCGGGGATAATAAACTCCATGTAGCCAAAGCCATCCATTTCACCGATGCGCGGGCCAATCAGGTTACCGAAAATAACAAAATACAGTGCTGTTGTAATGACCGGTGGCAGCACTGTCTGTATCCAGATACGCGAGAACCTGAGTATCTCCTTGGTAATAATGGCTTTCAGTGCAATCAGCTTTTCACGCGTGTTCACGTTGCCGCCCCGTTGCCATTGCCGTTCTCGACAAGGTTCATGAACAATTCCTCGAGGCGGTTTGTCTTGTTGCGCATGCTTAGCACTTTTATTCCATGCTCATCAAGCTCCGTGAACAGGGCGTTGATCGAATCATCGTGGCAGATATCTGCTTCAATGGTCTGGTTGTCCAGCCGCTTCAGTTTGTGGGTTTTTAGATGCGGCAGTTCAGCAAGCGGTGACTCGAGATCCAGTACGAAGGTTTCCATTTTAAGCGAGTTCAATAACTCACGTGTACTGGTGTTTTCAATCAGTTCACCTTTATCAATAATGGCTATGTTTCTGCACAGGCTCTCGGCTTCTTCCAGGTAATGCGTGGTGAGAATAATAGTGGTTCCCGCATCGTTGATCTCGCGCAGGAACTTCCACATGGAACGGCGAATCTCGATATCCACGCCGGCAGTAGGTTCGTCGAGTATCAGCAGTTTGGGATCGTTAACCAGCGCACGCGCAATCATCAGTCGACGTTTCATGCCGCCCGACAAGGTTCTCGACATCACCTGCCGCTTGCCCCACAGGTCCAGTTTTCTGAGTTTGTCCTCTGCCCGCCTGAAGGCCTCGCCACGCTCTATACCGTAATAACCGGCCTGGTTGGCAACGATTTCAATGGGTGGCTCGAACATGTTGAAATTGAATTCCTGCGGTACCAGCCCGATACAGGCCTTGGCTGCAGCCGTGTTGCTATCCAGGTCGTGGCCAAATATGGAGACACTGCCAGCCGATTTATTGACCAGCGAAGAGAGGATGCCAATGAGTGTTGTTTTGCCTGCACCGTTCGGCCCCAGCAGGCCGAAGAAATCACCCTCTGCGACCTCCAGGTTAACGCCCTTGAGAGCCGTCACCCCGCCCTTGTAGGTTTTTTCCAGATCCTGAATTGTCAGTGCCGATGCCATTTAACTAGACCATTTTTATCAGGAAAAATACGAAAATTACCACGATGATGATGGGCAACAGAACGCCGGCCCAATCCTTGTTCTCGGCTTCACGACTCTGTTGCAGCGCACCCTTGATGCCGGGCCCGATCCAGAAGAGGACGCCCAGTGCAATCGCACCCAGCATGATCATTTCAAATGTCGACATTTGTTCCATAGTCTTGGAATTCCCCGGAGATCGTTTGTAAGTGAGGGCATACAGCCTGTCTTTCAAGCCATATAAAGCGACAGTTTTACGTTATGATAACGCTACAGTCAAAATATCGAACAAGTTAAGCGGCATTGTGGATTTATTATGGCGAAATGGATAGAAGGCAAGGTTGTCAGATTGCGCCAGTGGACCAACAAGCTCTACTCGGTGCAGGTTAAGGCAGATATCGCTCCGTTCACAGCCGGGCAGTTTAACCGCCTGGCGCTGGAGATTGACGGGGAGATGGTCGCTCGCCCCTACTCTTTTGTGAACGGACCAGACAACCCGCTGCATGAGTTTTATTTTATCACCGTCAAGGATGGCCCCCTCACCGCAGAGCTTATCAAGTTGCAGACCGGGGACAGCCTCTACCTGGCGCCGAAGGCTGCCGGTTTTTTTATCCTCAGTGAAGTGCCTGACGCAGAGACCTTGTGGATGTTCTCTACCGGCACTGCGATTGGTCCATTCCTGTCAATCCTGTCAACAGACGAAGTCTGGCAGCGTTTTAGCAAGATCGTGCTGGTGCATGCGGTGCGAACGGCTGAAGAACTGGTCTACCAGGATGCAATCAGGAGACTGCTCGAGGCGCATTCTGATCAATTGTGTTTTATCCCCTTTGTCAGTCGGCAGCAAACAGACTTCGCTATCAGGGGACGTGTACCGCTTGCCATCGAAGACGGCAAGCTGGAAGAACGTGCCGGTTTGAAGCTGACGCCGGAAAACTCACAGGTCATGATTTGCGGTAACCCGGCAATGGTGAGG
>JAOUCV010000070.1 GCA_029859555.1 Gammaproteobacteria bacterium | reverse complement strand
AATGTTTTCCACCCTGGCGCCACGCCAGCCATAGATCGACTGGTCGTCATCGCCGACCACCGTGATATTGCCGGCATCACCGGCCAGCATCCGTAACCAGGCATACTGCACCGCATTGGTATCCTGAAACTCATCCACCAGGATATGGTGAAAACGCTGCCGGTAGTGATCCAGCAAGGCCGGGTACTTGAGCCATAACTCGTGCGAGCGCAGCAGCAGTTCGGCAAAGTCGATCAGCCCGGCGCGCTGGCACAGGGCTTCATAGGCCGTGTAAATCTCCAGCTGCTTCTGCAGGTAGGGATCATTGCGGTGTTCAATATGCGCAGGCCGCCGGCCCTCATCCTTGCAACCGTTGATAAACCACTGCATCTGCTTTGGCGGCCATTTGGATTCATCCAGCTCCAGCGACTGCATGGCACGCTTCACCAGCCGCAGCTGGTCCTGGGAATCGAGTATCTGAAAGCCCTGCGGCAAGCCGGCTTCCTGCCAGTGACTGCGCAGCAGGCGGTGCGCCAGACCATGGAAGGTGCCGACCCACATGCCGGAAACCGGTGCCTTGATCATTTCCTCGATGCGGCTGCGCATTTCACCGGCCGCCTTGTTGGTAAAGGTCACCGCGAGAATGGAATACGGTGACAGCCCTTCTGCATCGATCAACCAGGCAATGCGGTGAACCAGCACCCGGGTCTTGCCACTGCCGGCACCGGCCAGCACCAGCAACGGCTCAGTGGGCGCACACACGGCCTCGCGCTGGGCATCATTCAGAGAACCAATAATTCGTGAAACATCCATGGTGGCCGATACTAGCAAATCGGGACGACGGCGTCTGACAACCGCTGCTTCTTGCATTTGTCAGCCAACTGCTTGCGATCATCGGGTGAGTCTGTTAATTAGGGTAGCGAAATCTGAAAAACTGCAACCGCGCGCAAGGAAACGCCCATGCTTACCGAACCAGTGGTGCTGTTACTGCTAGCCGCCGTGATTATCGCTGTTATACGCATGGCCTGGTCCGCGAAAACACCACGGCAAGGCAATAAAAAGGCAAAAAACCTGGCGCGACTGCGCAGCAGCGGCCAGTACTGGGGTGTCACCATTCGCAATGGCAACTGTTCCGCCTCGAAGCGTATGTGCGGCCGCGGGTTCCGGCTGTCCGAGGCGCCGTCATTGCCCATGCCTGGCTGCCGTTCACTGCGCTGCGCCTGTAGCTACACCGGCTTGCGTGAGCGGCGTAAAAAAGAACGGCGCGGCAGCCCGGACCGGCGTATCGAGCTCCGTCTGGGCAGCGCGCAACCGGAACGTCGGCAGCAGCGTGACCGCCGTGGTTCCTTTCACAGCTAGTGTCGCGGTAGCTTATAATCAGCGGCAACTTGTCAGCTTGTTTCTAAAGGGGTATTCATGAACGCCATTATCGTGCTGCTGGTCATTATCTGCCTGATCGCCGCCGTGGTCTGGTTGCTACGCGGCAACAAGTCGTCTGCACAACGCCGCCGCAGTGCGCGGCATCCAAATGCTGACAGCGTCTCAGCGGCCAGGACACCACCAAAACCGGGCGGGCTGGACAAGTTACAAAGCAGTAAATTGTTCTGGGGCGTGGAAATCGGTCAGGCCGGCTGCGAGGCAGCACAAGCGCTGCTGGGCCAGCAATACACGTTTGACGAAGCGCCACAGCTGCCGCTGGCAGGCTGCAGCTCAGCGATGTGTACCTGCCAGTTCAAGGGTCTCAAGGACCACCGCAGCCAGCACCGGCGCAAGAGCGGCCAACGCCGCGATGAAATACGCTTTGACAGCAAAGACAAGGGCTCCGACCGCCGCTCCCGCAAGGAGCGGCGACGCGGCACCGACTGGAAAGATCACACGTATTAGAAGTACGGTTATATCAGGCGACTTCGGCAGCTGCGCCCGACTCTATCTCGGCGAGCAGCTTTTTGTTCTTCGGGGAATTCAGGTTTACCGTTTTGGGCCTGGAACCGCCAAGGTAGGCTTCCAGTGTGACCAGCGGGACCTTGGCCATATCGACCAGTGGATGCATGTTACACTTTTCACAAGCGATCAACTTCGGGGGTGCGCCTGCAGGCGCCTTGCCAACAGGACGATCGCGCAAACTCTTGCAGGTCGTGACACTTAAATAAGCCTGCTGGGGGATGCAAAAAAACATAGAATCCGTATCCAATTCATTACTCCTTTCGATGCCTGCCCTGATTGGCAGGCATAAGTTGCACTAAAAACAGCAAAGTATACCACAAGAACCACCTGAAATACGACTATCTATTTAATTACAAAGAGTTACCAGTGTATCGCTGTAACCAGCTGGCCGGGCTGCGCAGCAGCGAGGGCTGCAATCAGGCCGGTGTGCCCCTCGGCATGGACCAGACCAGGATTGAAGACAGAGGAATCAGTAAACTACTGATATATATGTTATTATTCTACAGTGACTGACTTGGCAAGATTGCGTGGCTGATCAATATCGGTGCCCTTAAGCACCGCCACGTGATAGGCCAGCAGTTGCAGCGGCACGGAAAAGATAATCGGCGCAATACTGTCCTCGGTTGGCGCTACCGGTAATGCGGTCACGCCCTGTGAACTGATCAGGCCGACATCGGCATCGGCAAACACCACCAGCACACCGCCTCGGGCGCGCACTTCCTGCATATTGGATTTAAGCTTTTCCAGCATTTCATTGTTGGGCGCAACCACCACCACCGGCATATTGTTATCCACCAGCGCCAGCGGACCGTGTTTCAGCTCACCGGCTGGATAGGCCTCGGCATGAATATAGGAAATCTCCTTGAGCTTCAGCGCACCCTCCATGGCCACCGGGAACTGCGCGCCACGGCCGAGGAACAGCGCATTGTGCTTGTCACCGAAATGCTGTTTTGCCAGCGACCTGATCTGCTCGTTCAGGGTTAACGCATGTTCAATCTTGCCGGGCACACTGCGCAGTTCATTCACCAGGCAGGCTTCGGTCTCTGCCGACATGGCATGACGACGACCGAGTACGATCGTCAGCAGTAACATGGCAATCAACTGGGTAGTGAAGGCCTTGGTCGAGGCGACACCGATTTCCGGCCCGGCATGTGTCATCAGCACCAGGTCCGAGGCACGCACCAGAGAACTCTCCGGGACGTTGCAGATGGATAGCGAATGCCCGTAGCCGAGTCGCTTGGCCTCTTGCAGGGCGGCCAGCGTATCCGCTGTTTCACCGGACTGGGACAGTGTCACAATCAGGGAATTATTGCGGACTACCGGGTGGCGATAGCGAAACTCGCTGGCCACCTCCACGCTGCAGGGTATACCGGCCAGTGATTCCAGCCAGTGGCGCCCGACCATGCCGGCATGATAACTGGTGCCACAGGCAACAATATGCACGCCGGCGACCTTGTCGAAGATGTCACTGGCACCGGCACCGAAGGCTTCTTCCAGTACCCTGTTGCTGCCGATCCTGCCCTCGAGGGTGTCGGCTATGGCACGCGGCTGCTCGAAGATCTCCTTGAGCATGTAATGGGCATAATCGCCCTTGTCGGTCGCATCCAGTGTTACATTTGAGGCCTTCACCGGCCGTTCTACAACGGCACCGGCCGCGTCATAGACAGTCATGTGGTCGAAGGCAATATCTGCCACATCGCCGTCTTCAAGAAAAATAAAATCCTGTGTCTCCGCTACCAGTGCAGCGATATCCGATGCGATCAGGTACTCAGCGTCTGCGATACCGATCACCAGCGGACTGCCACGACGTGCGGCAACCAGCCGGCCAGGCTCATCCTTGCTGATGACGCCGAGTGCGAAAGCACCCTCAAGGTCTTTCACCGTAGAGGTCACGGCGGCCAGCAAATCCTGTCCCTGGTCGAGGTATAGATGAATCTGGTGCACGATGACTTCAGTATCGGTCTGCGAGGTAAAACGGTAACCGTCCTGTTGCTGCCGGGCACGCAGGTCCTCGTGGTTCTCAATGATGCCATTGTGTACCACCGCCACGCGTTCATGGCAGACGTGCGGGTGGGCATTTTTCTCGCTGGGTTCGCCATGTGTCGCCCAGCGCGTGTGGGCAATGCCGGTGGTGCCGCTGACCGGTGTGTCGGCCAGGGCATGACTCAATTCTGCAACCTTGCCAACCTTGCGGACTCGCTCCAGGCGGTTATCTTTACTCTGCACCGCCACACCCGCAGAGTCATAGCCACGGTATTCGAGCCGTTGCAGACCATTGATCAATAGAGGGATAACATCACGTCGCGCGGCAGCGCCTACAATTCCACACATAGTGCTAGTACTCCTTCAAGATGATATGGCCATGTTCAGCGGGCCGTGAAGCGTTTGACCGCAAGGCGCGCCTCGCAGGGAATGGCCAGTCCTTTCCAAGTGGCGCAACACCGCGGACGAGCGCTTCACGGCCCGCCCGAAGGGAGCTACCCGGATAATACAATACTGCGTTACAGCCCTTGTAAAGGGCGTGCCATTCCCTGCGGACTGTGCCTTGTCTTGTATTATCCGGGTAGCTCTGAACATGGCCATATCATCTTGAAGGAGTACTACCTTTGGTTTTCTTTACCGGTCGCTTCCAGCCGGTACGTGTTTCTTGCGGTGCACGACTCAGGGCCAGCTCGTTGGCCTCGACGTCGCGCGTGATGGTCGATCCGGCGCCGATGGTGGCGCCTTCCCTGACTTCAACCGGTGCCACCAGCTGGGTATCGGAACCGATAAATACGCGGTCACCAATAATGGTGCGGTGCTTGTTGGCGCCATCGTAATTGCAGGTGATGGTGCCGGCGCCAATATTCACATCCGTACCGATGCTGGTGTCGCCAATGTAACTGAGGTGGTTAACCTTGGAACCTTCACCGACATCCGATTTCTTGATTTCGACAAAATTTCCGATATGTGTATTCGTTGACAGGCGTGTTTCCGGACGCAACCGGGCAAACGGACCGATGCGGCTGCGGCTGCCGATCTCGGCATCCTCGATCACGCAGTTGGCCAGTATGGTGACATCGTCGCCGACCGTGGCATTTCGCATCACCACGTTGGGACCAATACTGACGCGGTTACCAAGCACAATATTGCCTTCCAGCACCGCATTGACGTCGATCAGCACATCTTCACCGGCCGTCAGCGTCCCGCGAAGGTCAAAGCGTGCCGGATCAGCGAGTGTTACGCCGGCCTGCAGGCAACGCTCCGCCTGGCGCTGCTGGTAACAGCGTTCCTGCACGGCCAGCTGCTTGCGATCATTAATACCGAGCACCTCGGTAATGTCGTCAGCCATCACACCGCGCACACTGGTGCCCTCGGCCACGGCGCGGGCAATGACGTCGGTCAGATAAAATTCACCCTGGGCATTATTGTTATCCAGCGCCGCTACCCAGCCACGCAGGCGGGCGGCGGGGGCCGCAACAAAACCGGTGTTGATCTCGTTCAGTGCACGCTCCGACGCACTGGCATCCTTTTGCTCGACGATACCGCAGATGCTGCCATCGGCATGGTGCAGAATGCGGCCATAACCGTCGGGATCGTCAAGTTCTGCTGTCAGCAGCGCTGCCATTCCCTGCTCCGCGAGGCTGCATAGCGGCTCCAGCGTGGCACGAGAAACCAGTGGCACATCGCCATACATGACCAGCACGCAGTTGCCATCCGGGATCGCCGGCATTGCCTGGGCGACTGCATGGCCGGTTCCGAGCTGCTCGGCCTGCAGCGCCCACTGAATATCGGTGTCCTCGAAATCGCGCTGTACCTGCTCGGCGCCATGTCCAATAACTACATGAATATCATCTGGTTGCAATTCTCTGGCAGTGTCGATGACGTGCGCCAGCAACGGTCGGCCGGCAAGCGGGTGCAACACCTTGGGGCGTGCCGAACACATGCGTGTGCCCTGACCGGCGGCGAGGATGATAATGCTCAAATTCATACGCGATAAACAAGAAAAATTAATACACGAAGTTAACGGCTAGCACGTGTGATTCTGGAGTGCCGCAACATAGCACGATACGGGCAGGCGGGGTGGCTCAGCTGGCGGAAACGGTGCCTGACAGCAAGCCAGTCGTGTTGCCCTGGCGAGCGTACCAGGCTAATGCAGTACCGGCATGGCCATGGCCTCAACGCCATCTACCTGTTCTGTGGGTGTGGCATCGCGGATGTCGGTTACCTTGATGCGAAAAATGATGGTCT
The DNA here is from genome assembly GCA_029859555.1 of Gammaproteobacteria bacterium. Classification (GTDB taxonomy): domain Bacteria; phylum Pseudomonadota; class Gammaproteobacteria; order UBA9214; family UBA9214; genus UBA9214. The sequence goes on along the minus strand of JAOUCV010000070.1, from coordinate 2,941 downwards.
TGCCGGCCATCGGGTGGTTACCGTCGACCGTCAGTTTTCCGTCTTCAATCCGGGTGACAGTAAATTTTTTCGAGTCGCCCTGGTCGTTCATCATCTCTACATCGGCCCCTATGCGGCGGAATTCATCCGGCACATTCTCAATAGCGTCGGTATAGGTCAAGTCGGGATCATGTGCACCAAATCCCTCTTCCGGTGTCAGCTGTACCTGTACGGTATCACCGACCACCGCACCATCCAGCCCCTGCTCAACCTTTTCGAACAGGTCATGCTTGCCACCATGGACGTAGCTGATGGGTATATCGGACTGCTCCAGCAATTCGCCGGACTCATCCACAATCGAGTAAACAAAGGAAACAACCTTGTTCTGATTGACTGACTGACCGGACATCAGTTTCTTTCGCGCAGCTTCTTGATCGATGCCAGCTGAGCCATCGACTGTGCCAGCTCGGATTGTGCCTTGGCATAGTCAATATCAGCCGACTTGTCGGCGAGCATGTGCTCGGCACGCTCCTTGGCTTCCAGTGCCTGCGCTTCATCCAGATCAGTGGCACGAATCGCGGTATCCGACAGCACCGTAACGATATGCGGCTGAACTTCCAGCATGCCGCCGGAGACAAAGAATGACAGTTCTTCACCTTCCTGTGTTTGCACACGGACCTCACCGGGTTGCAGGCGCGCCAGCAGCGGCGCGTGGCGCGGCGCAATGCCCACCTCGCCCATCTCGGCAGGTGCGAAGACCATCGTCGCTGTACCCGAGAAAATTTCGGCTTCAGCGCTGACGATGTCAACGTGTAGTGTCATGGCCATCAGTTTAGTCCGTTACAGGCTCTTGGCCTTCTCTGTTGCTTCATCAATGCTGCCGATCATGTAGAACGCCTGTTCCGGCAGCTCATCATATTCACCATTGATGATTCCCTTGAAGCCGGCAATGGTGTCTTTCAGTGGCACATACTTGCCGGCGGTACCGGTAAAGGTCTCGGCCACGAAGAACGGCTGTGACAGGAAACGCTGGATCTTGCGCGCCCGGGTCACCACCAGCTTGTCTTCGTCCGACAATTCATCCATACCCAGGATGGCGATGATGTCCTTGAGTTCCTTGTAACGCTGCAGCGTCCCCTGTACGGCGCGCGCCGTGTCGTAGTGATCCTGGCCGACGACATTGGGATCGAGGATACGCGAGGTGGAATCCAGCGGATCCACAGACGGGTAGATGCCCAGTTCGGCAATCTGCCGGGACAACACCAGCGTGGCGTCAAGGTGTGCAAAGGTGGTCGCCGGTGACGGGTCGGTGAGATCGTCCGCAGGCACATACACGGCCTGGAAGGATGAAATCGAACCGGTCTTGGTGGAGGTAATACGCTCCTGCAGCACGCCCATTTCCTCGGCCAGCGTCGGCTGGTAGCCCACGGCCGACGGCATGCGGCCCAGCAGGGCAGACACCTCGGTACCGGCCAGCGTGTAACGGTAGATATTGTCGATGAACATCAGCACGTCACGGCCCTCGTCACGGAAATGCTCCGCCATGGTCAGGCCGGTCAGCGCCACACGCAGGCGGTTGCCGGGCGGCTCGTTCATCTGCCCGTATACCAGCGATACCTTGTCGAGCACGCCGCTTTCCTTCATTTCGTGGTAGAAGTCGTTACCCTCACGGGTACGCTCACCGACACCGGCGAATACCGAGTAACCACTGTGCTCGGCCGCAATGTTACGAATCAATTCCATCAGCGTTACGGTCTTGCCAACGCCGGCGCCACCGAACAGGCCAACCTTGCCGCCCTTGACAATAGGCATGATCAGGTCAATCACCTTGATGCCGGTTTCCAGCACATCCAGGGTCCCTGCCTGATCGGCATAGGCCGGTGCTGTGCGGTGAATGGGTAGCCGGCTTTCGGCACCGATGTCACCGGCATCGTCGACCGGTTCGCCGAGTACATCCATGATGCGGCCGAGGGTTTTTTCACCCACCGGTACGCTAATCGGCGCGCCGGTGTTGAGTACTTCAAGACCCCGTCTGACGCCGTCTGTTGATCCCATGGCAATGGTGCGCACTACGCCGTCACCCAGCTGCTGCTGCACTTCCAGGGTCAGATCTGCTGCGTCAACCTTCAGCGCATCATAGATCTTCGGTATGCTGTCACGCGGAAATTCCACGTCGACAACTGCCCCGATGATTTCAATAATATTGCCAGCACTCATGATGTTATCCTCATATCCAAATCTTCAATTTCGCATTGCAGGCGCGCAGCGTGTGCGCGATTGTAATTAATTTATGTATCGGTACTAAACCGCCGCTGCACCGCTGACGATTTCGGAAATCTCCTGGGTAATCGCTGCCTGCCGCGCCTTGTTGTAGATCAGCTGCAGCTCGTCAATGAGGTCATTTGCATTTTCCGTCGCCGACTTCATCGCTACCATGCGTGCCGCCTGTTCGCAGGCAACATTCTCGACCACGCCCTGGTAGACCAGCGATTCGATATAACGAATCATCAACGCGTCCATGACCGGCTTTGAGTCCGGCTCGTAGATATAATCCCAGTGGGTCTTGAGCTGCTCATCGGCTTCGTCAACTATCGGAATCAACTGCTTTATCAGCGGATTCTGGATCATGGTGTTCTCGAAGACGTTATGCGCCAGACACAGCCGGTCAATGCTGCCGGCTGCATAGGCATCCAGCATGACCTTGACGGTACCGATCAGCTCAACGATCGACGGGGCATCACCGAGGTGCGTGGCGCTGGCGGTAATATTGCCACCGATATGCTTGAAAAAGGCATTGCTCTTGGTGCCAAGCAGGGTCAAATCGATGTCCAGCCCAGCCGCATCCCATTCCTTCATGGCAGTAATCACTGCTTTGAAAAGATTGGTATTCAAACCGCCACACAGGCCGCGGTCAGTGGAGATCACAATCAAACCAACCCGCTTTGTCTCGCGCTCGATCAGG
>JAOUCV010000380.1 GCA_029859555.1 Gammaproteobacteria bacterium | reverse complement strand
ACCGCCGTGGTTCGACAGACTCCTGATGCTGATTCAAATAAATAAAGATTATTGCCACGGAAGCACACGGAAAAAATATCTATGGACAGTTTTATTCTTCCGTGTGCTTCCGTGGCTAAAAAATAAAAATGAATAGCACTCAGCGTGCTGATTCTGTATCCGTCGAGACAAACACGGAGGCGGTGGTGCCGACGCGCAGTTCGATCCCGTCAGGTATGCTGGTAAGGCGTATGCGCACCGGGATTCGCTGTGCCAGTCGTATCCAGTCAAAGCTGGGATTAATGGAGGGCAGCAGGTCGGCTGCCGGCGCGCCGTCCTGCTGGGCAATGCCCCATCCCATGTTTTCCACAATACCTTCCAGGGGTTTGTCCGGGTAGGTCATTAGTTTCACGATCACCGGGTTGTTCGGACGGATGTTCTTTATCTGGGTTTCCTTGAAGTAGCCATGCACCCAGAAACTGCCGGTATCAATCAGCGCCAGTGCCGGCTGGTTGGCAACGGTCTGGCTGCCGTAACGCAGCAGCAGGTTGGTGACATAGCCGTCGACCGGTGCGCGTACCTCGGTAAATTCCAGGTCCAGTTGTGCCGCGTGCAGGTTGGCTTCGGCGACTTCAACGTCAGCCTTTGCGACCAGCAGGTCATTGTCCTTTTTCACCAGTGCCTGCTCGGAGATTGCGCCCTTGTCTTTTTTGTACAGATCCTGGGCACGGCTGGCCCGGTCTGCCTTGACGACTTCAGATGCCTGCGCCTGCTTGAGTCTGGCCTCGGCCTGTTCAACTGCCAGTTCAAAGGTGCGCGGGTCTATTTTGAACAGCAGCTCGCCCTTGCTGACCCGCTGGTTGTCCAGGATTGGCAGTTCAACAATCGGGCCGCCAACGCGCGGGGTAATCTTGATAATCTGCGCACGCACATGACCATCCCGGGTCCACGGGTGGAACAGGTATTCCTGGAACATGTTCGCCAGTACCAGTCCGGCGACAACAATGGCGCCGAGGGTGACGAGATAACGCATGATTCCGGCTTTGTCTTTGCTCATTATTGTTACCTTTTCTGGTTTTCCGAAAGTCCCCGGGTGTGTCGGCGCTAGCTTTTATAGCTTCGGAGAAGAGTACCAGTCACGTTGTCCATTTATATGGGGATAATAAAAATACCCGTCAGCCATGTACAGACTACCGACAACGCGATAAAGAACAGCGGTGGATGCCAGATAAAACGGGTCAGGTTAAAGCGGTTCAGCAGTTTGGCAATGATGCCGGCAAACAATACACCCAGCAGGATGGCAAACATAATCGGCGGAAAGTAAATGCCGCCAATCGAAATCTCCATGGGTACGTTTGCAGTATTCATCTGGTTCCCGGATTGCTACCAGTCCGGACTCCGCCAAAGATCGGTTTCCGGCTGTCGTTCGGGTGCAATGTCACCGGTTGTTTCCAGCAGTTCACCCCAGTCGGTCCTTTCCTGCATTTGCTCGCGTACATCTGCCGGGACAAAGTCATTTCCAAGGCGTACTTCCCAGCCACCGCCGAGTGCCTTGTAGAGGGCAATGGCGCTGGTGGCGATGTTGCCCCGGGTGACGGCATAGGCATCCTGTTGTGAGGCCAGTGAGCGGGTAGAATCCAGCACGCTCTGGTAGCGGCTTACGCCTTCCGTGTATTGCAGCATGGAAAGATCGGTGGAGCGTTTGGCGGCATCGGCGCTTTCCTTGCGATAGCTGGCTTCAACCTGTGAATGCAGGAAGCTGCTGATGGCATTTTTTACTTCACCAGCCGCATTCAGCACCACGTTTTCATAATTGGCCAGTAATTGCTGGAAGCGGGCATCCTGCACGCGCACCTGGTTTTTCAGGCGGCCGTAATTCAGTATCTTCCACTGGAAAGAAGGCCCGGTCGAGAAGGCCAGGTTGCTGGAGTCGAACAGGTCGCCGAGATCGTCATTACCGGCATCGTTGACGTTCCAGCCAATCGAGCCCAGCAGGGTAAAGCTGGGCAGCAGTTCGGCATCGGCAACACCGATTTGCGCGGATTGTGCCGCTGCCTGCAGTTCGGCCTGCTTGATGTCCGGTCGCCGGCGCAGCAAATCGGCCGGGATACCGGCTGCGACTTCAGCAGGCGCGGTGGGTATGTCGGTACCGCTGCCGAGCAGGTCATCCAGGTCCTGCGGCGGCATGCCCATCAGGATGCTCAGTGCATGCTGGGCCTGCTCCAGTGATATCCGCAGGTTGGGCACCGAGGCCTGGGTGTTGCGCAGCTGGGTGGTGGCCTGTTGCTTGTCCAGTTCCGTCACAGCACCGGTTTCATACTGGTTGGTGGTCAGTTCCAGCGAGCGTGCCTGGATTTTAATATTCTCTTCAGCGAGCCGGAGACGTTCTTCCAGGGTGCGTATCAGGACATAGTTCCTGGCGACTTCTGCGGTCAGTGTGACCAGCACATCGTCATAGCTGGCAATGTTGGCCAGCAGGTTGGCATCGGCGGATTCCACGCCGCGCCGGAACTTGCCCCAGAAGTCCAGTTCCCAGGCGGCGTCGAAGCCAGTACCGGCCTGACTGAAATACTTGTCCGTGAAGGGGGTTTCCTTGCCGCGGTTGTAACTGTAGTTGCCGGATACCGACTGGCTTTGCGGATACAGGCTGCCGGTGACAATACCCAGTTGCGCGCGGGCCTCCAATACC
>JAOUCV010000069.1 GCA_029859555.1 Gammaproteobacteria bacterium | reverse complement strand
GAAGTCGGTGAGCGGGAAGTCACTCTCGCGGCTGACATAGTCGGTGTATTTCTGCAGTGCATTGCGCCGGTATTCGCTACCACTGCCGCGTTGTTCCTTGATCAGGTGATCAGCGAGGTAGCTGGTGAGGCCCTCGGACCAGTTGCCGCTGTCGTAGTCCACGTAGACGCTGTTGCCCCACCAGTTGTGCAGGATTTCGTGCGGGTAGGACGATGCCAGGATGAACGGGAAGCGGATGACGCGCGAGCCCAGCAGGGTGAAGGAGGGCATGCCATAGCCGGTTTCCCAGAAGTTCTCGACCATGGCGAACTTGGTGAACGGGTAGCGGCCGATCAGGGTGTCGTAGCGGGCGATGTACTGATGGGTGGCGTCGAGGTATTTGCGGGCCAGTGCCGCATCCGGTTCGCGCAGCAGCACCATCGCGGTGACACCCTTGTGGACACGCGACCAGGCGTTGAACGGGCCGGCTATCAGGTAGATCTCCTGTTGCGGGTTGCTGGCGCGCCAGTGTTCGACCGGCCCGCTGCCAGTGGCTGGCCGTGTGTCGAGTTGCTCGCCCTGGCTCATGCTTTTCCACGCTTTCGGTAAATGCACCTTAAGATCAAAGGTGACCTGGGTAGCGTCAATGTGTGGATACCAGACGCTGGTGCCGGAGAGAAATACGCCCTGCGGTGAGATGATGCCCTGTGTTTGCTGGAAGCTGCGCGCATACTCTTCGCCCCGGCTTTGCAGGGTGTGTGCGATGTTGCCGCTGTAGTGCAGGGTGAAACTGTTTTCCCCGGGGTCGAGGTCCAGGCGGTAGTGGCGCGGAGAGATGCCGGCTGACGGACTGTTATCGGTCCGCTGTGCAAGCTCGACCAGTCGTGCATTGCCGCTCTGCAGCGCTGGCTTCAGCGCAGGGTGCAGGGCAAAGGTCAGTGATGACGGATGACCTTCCGGCAGGGTGACGCTGTCACGCACCTCGATGCCGGCCGTGTCGGGCTGTAGTGATACATCAAGGGAATGGTGTACCTGTGCCGTCGCCACCAGCGGCAGCCAGAGCAGGCAGAGTATCCAGAGAGTGAAGCTGTGCTGTTTTTGCATGCTATTGCAGCGTGAGTTCGTAGCTCAGGTTCTCGTCTCTCAATAGCAGGTGTTTGCGCAGGGTATCCAGTGTGATGGTGTCGCCGGGCTGCTTGTCCCACAGCGCCAGGCGCAGATCAGTGATGCTGTTGATGGCGTTATTGTTGATGGCGGTGATAAGGTCTCCGCTTTTAATGCCGGCGGTGGCGCTGACACTGTTTTCCAGCACGGTGGTAATGCTGACGTGATCCTTGTCCTCTGCCAACAGCACGCCGAGTGTGCCGGCAGGCGGTAGCGCGCGCTCCTCGGGCAACAGCAGGAAGTCGGCAAGACCGGGTTTTACCGGGCCGTCCCAGCTGTTAAGGATGCTGGCCGCCGTTACGGCCGTGCGCCGTTGCAGGCGTTGCGGCATGCTGTTGCCCCAGGCCAGGTGCTGGTTGCCGGCGATCACCACCAGCTGATGATCCGGGTGCTCTTCGAGAAAGGCAGCGGCACGCTCGGCCATGGCTTCGTCCCACAGCAACTGGGCTTGGAGAAAATGCTCGAAGTTTTCATGCCCCTCTTCCCTGGGATGCAGGTCGAATACCTCTTTGAGGCGCTGGCGGTAGGCTGCATCGGCCGGTGCCATGTCGGCTGGTAGTAGCTGGCGGTATTCGTCGCCCAGGCCGTCAAGGCCGACGTGCGCCACCTCGTGAGTCAGCTCTTTCGGTACATTTAATGCGATTAGCGGCAGCCGGTGCTCACGCGCATAACGCAGGATGGGTGCATAGAGCCGGTAATCCATGCGCCAGCGCCGGAAGTACTCGGTGGCACGCAGCATCGCCTGTTCATCGATGCTGCCCGCCACGTATTCATCCAGCGAGCGCTGGAAGGGCTGCTGAAACATTTCCATGCCGATGGCCAGTTGCGGGTGCAGCGCATGCAGGCGACGAATGATCTCCAGCTGGGTGAGGTGATGGTCGTAGCGTGTATGCCGCTCGCCGATGAAGACCACACGCTTTTCGCCCAGCAAGGGAATGATTTGTTCCAGGGTTGAAAAGGCATTGAGGTCGAGTACCGGCGAGGCTTCGACAGGCAGTGCTGACGTCCCGGCTTGCATGACGTGTTTGCTTGCTGCTGCATCGCCCGGGGCTGACCCGGCGTGGGTGCCGGCGCTGATGGCCGACAGCATGACTAACAGGATAAGTTTTGACATTGCTTGATCATATATCAGTAAAACGCGGTCAGAATACCTTTGTTTCACGCTAAGCGGAAAATACCCTTATTCCGGCCATCTGGTCTTTATGCCAGAACGGCATACTCGCCGCTGCGGCAGGGTATTTCTGATTTTTCCGCACTTTTTTCAGATATCATCTAGACTGTCAGTACAGGCCACAGGAGAATATCATGCCCAGCCACATCCAGAATGTCTGCAAATTTCTGATACTCGCGGTCGTCCTCGGCTGGCCGGCCCAGACACTTTTTGCCGAGGATAGCCCGGGTGATTCAGATGCGGTTGTGAAAGTGGTCTACCATGCCGACTTTGCCGACCCGCGCCGCTTCAGTGCCATGCTGACCAGCATCAACAACATGGTCACCTTCTACCAGAACGAGCTGGTCGATTACGACGTCAGGATCGTGTTCGTTGCCCACGGCATACGTTTCCTTACCGATGACAAGCTCAAGGACACGCCCTTCAGCAGTGATGCGGCACTGGATGAGCGTCGTGGCAACCTTTACGGCCGGCTCAGTGCCCTGAACAGTGTGCAGGGCGTCAAGCTGGAGCTTTGTGACATTACCCGCAGCGGCATCGGCTTGCCCGAGGACGACCTCTACAAGGGGGTGGAACTGGTGCCGTCAGGCGTGGTGCGCATCGCGGAACTGCAGTCCAGGGGTTACGCCTATATCAAGATCGAATAATAAAGAAAAAAAGGGGTCAGAGCCCATTGATTTTATACTATGACTGATCCAGCCGTTTCCATCTCCCTGCTCAGCATCGAACTGATGATCCCGTGGGCCCGCTCCCTGAAGGACAAGCGCAGTGCTGTGCGCGGTCTGAAGGATCGTCTGCGCGCCCGTTTCAATGCCTCGGTTGCGGAAGTGGCCTACCAGGACAAATGGCAACGGGCGATAATCGCCGTCTGCATCATTGGCAGTGACAAACGACAGCTGGAATCGACCATGAGCAAGATCCGTCAGCTGTGCGAAGAGGCTCAGGACTTGCAGATTGCCGATATGCACCAGCAATGGTTGTAAGTGGAATTCATTCTTCTGGCGGAATTTGCCTGCCACTTTGCTGACCGGTTTCCTTTCTCTCCAGTTCGGCCTCAAGTCTGCCCAGCGCATCCCTGAGTGCTTCGATCTGTATCCTGGCCGTGTTCGGTGATTCGTTTGCCATGCCGGTGCTGGATCTTGCCTGACCCAGGACCTGTGTAGCCGCCTGCAGCCTGGACTGCAGTGCTGCCAGTTGTGTGTCCAGACTGGCGAGCTTGCCGAGTAGCTGGTCGCGTTCTGCAGTGAGTTGCTGGTGTTGTTGTTCCTGTGTGGCGTGGCTGGTATTGAGTGTCTGGTTCAATTCAGTTACGCGGATGCGCAGGGCCTGCTCCTCGCGGCTGTTGTAGGCTATCTGGTCGGACAGTCTTGTTTCTGCGGCGAGACTTTCCTGCAGCTTTATACGCAATTGCTCAATGGTGCTGTGGGCCGCCTCCAGTTCACTGCTTTTCGTTGCCAGTTGTTCCTGCACCTGCTGCAGTTCAGCGTTGAGCGGGTTTGGCCTTGCCGTGACTGGCGCGGCAGGGAAGGGCCGGTATTGTCCGCCCGGCTGGTAGCGAGGCGCGAATTGTCCAAAACCCGGTTGCGGCATGTGCCACTGGGGGGGTTGTTGCCAGTTCTGTACAGGCGTACCCGGGCCGGGTGGAACTTGCCAGGCCGGTTTCTGTCCGGTCGTTTCGATGGATTCTTTTAAAGTTGTTTCATCTGACCAGGCAGGACTTGACAGGCAGCCGACCAGGATGGCGGTAAGCAGTGTGGTATGTGACAGTGGTTTGTTCATGGTATGCGCTGTTTTACTGATGGTTGTCCTGGTTACCGCGGTGTCGTATCACCAATCAGGGTGTGGCCGCTGACCTGTGTAATCACCGGCCTGCCGTTTTCCAGTTGATAGGTGGAATATTCGCGGAAGCGGCTGGTTATTTTGACACCATCGATCACTATGTTCTCGGTGATGGTTGAGTGTGACTTTCCACTGAGTCCATCCGGCATGATATGAATCTCCAGGTTATCGCGTCGTTGGTCATAATAGGAGATGCGGGCCCAGCCTTCGTCGACCAGTTGCAAATACTCGATTTTGTTAAGTTGCACCGTTGCCATCTGATCCTCGTAGGGGAACTCGATGATCCTTTCGAATGAGTCACCCAGATAAGTCCCTATGACGGCGGTATTGTGGTCCATTGATGCCGTGTCGGTGGCACTGATAACCTGTTTTATCTGCTCCCGGGTAATCTGCTCAGCTGCGTGGGCTGTGAAAGACAACAGCACCAGCAGTACGGTAACAGTCAGCGATTTGGTCATATTCCTGTTCTCTCGTATTGGCATCAATCAGCAATGCTGTGCTCGCATCAGCCGTGCCGGTTATGTTGCAGGAACCTTAATTAGAGCATTTCACCTGTGCCGGCGACATTGGACAAAAGTGCAGGATCGTTGATGCTGGTTGTGTGGCGGTAGAGGGGGCGGCGGCATTGAACCCATAAATGCCGCCGCCCCCTTGCCATTATCAGGCCCCTGCCAGCAACCGCCGGGTCAGTGTAGAAACCGCTGTCTATCCGCTGTTGCTGTTTATTGTTCGGCCGGGGTCTGGTCCTGGCGACAGGCAGCCAGTTCCTGTTCCGAGTCCTTCAGTCTGATGTTGGTGTTCTCCAGCTGCATTTTAAGTTCGCTAAGCACGCTGTGCAGCATCGCCACCTCTGAGTCAACTGCACGGGGCTGCTGCCCGGAACTTGTGGCCTCGGGCTGCGCCGGCTGTACGTCCTGTTGTTCGGGCCTTGTGGTCTCTGGCTGCGCCTGCTGCACGGCCTGCTGTGCGGGCGCTGTGGTTTCTGGCTGCTCTTGCAGTACGGCTGGCTGTACGGCTGGCTGCACAGCCGGCGGAGCGGTCTGCGTCCCGGTATGCTGCAGCGTGGTCTGCTGACTTTCCAGTCGGGCCTTAAGTTCGGTTAACACGTTCTTGAGTGTGTCTGCCTGTGCTATGGCTGTGCCGAGTTGCTTGCTGGAAAGGGTGTTTCCGGACTGCGTCTGCTGCAGGGCCTGCGTGGCAGCCAGCAGATCGGCTTGCGCTGTCGCGAGCTGTTTGTCGCGGCTGTCCAGATCGCTACGCAGTTGTTCATGCTCTGCGGTCAGGGTACGGTTTTGCTGTTGATCGCTGGTGATTAACTGGCTTTGTTGTGCCTGTGCGGCGTTGCAGGTTTGCAGTTTTTCCTGCAGTTCTGCCAGCTGCGCCTGCAATGTCTGTTGCTCGCCGGTGAGGGCGGCCACTTTTTCATTGAGCGCATGTTCTGCCTCGCGGCTTTGCTGAAGCTTGAGCTGTAACTGCTCAAGCGTTACCTGGGCTCTTTTGAGTTCCGTACTTTTCGCTGCCAGTTGCTCCTGTGTCTGCCTGCTTTCAGCACTGGGTGGATTCTTTGCTTTTACTTGCTCCTGCGTCTGACTGCTTTCAGTGCTGGCCGGATTCTTTGCTGGCGCGGCGGGAACAGGCTGATATTGTCTTTGCGGAACATAGTAAGGACGCATCTGACCGAAACCTGCCGGGCGCGAAGGCCACTGTGACGGTTGTTGCCAGCGTTGTGCATATCCACCCCGGCGGGGAAGCGTTCGATAGCGGTTCAGGGCAGGGTTGGTCGCGGGCACAGGTGCCTGCACGGCAGGTGCGGCAGACTTGCCCGGTGTTTCATCCGACCAGGCATTTCCGGTCACGATGCCGATCGATGTGGCTGTAACGAGTGCCACAATAGATGATGTTATTTTCATTATTTACTCCATGTTGAATCAACAGCTTGTATGTTATTTGCGGTGCGTGCGGCGCACTTTGCATTTCTTCTTCAGGACCGGTAAAAAGTATTGGTACTGTTTTTTTACCTGTTTTATTCTGGTATTTCAACTTCCGCTCGCGGGGGAGATGCTGTCAGTGCGCTCCGCTGGACGATCGGTCGCCAGCCGGTTTTGTCTTTCCATGTGTGAACCGGGTCAGATCCCGGTTTTCTTTTTTGCCTGTAAACCGGACTCGGTCCGGCAGGTACTGAACTATTTCCCTGGTGCCCGCATGGTGTCGCCGAGCAGCGTATGGCCGCTGATCTGCGTGATCACCGGCTTGCCATCTTCCAGTGCATACAGGGCATGTTCACGGTATTTGCTGACCATCCTGGTGCCGCGAAGCGAAAGGGTCTCGGTGATAGTGGAATACGACTGTCCACTCGAGCCGTCCGGCATGATATGAATCGAGGTATCCTCACGCTGGTAACCGTATTCCTCCAGCGTAGGCCAGCCCTCTTCAATTAGCTCCAGGTACTTTTTTTTGTCGATGCGTACCTTGGCGATGTATTTATCTTTATGGACAAATTCGATAACCCTCTGGAAGGTTTCACTCAGGTACTCACCGATGCCGGCTGTGTCCTGATTTTTGGTTGCCGCATCCGTTATATCGACAATCTGCTGGATGTGTTCCCTGGTGATAGGTTCAGCTGCCTGTGCCTGGAATGACAACAAAACGGTGAGCACTGTGCCGGTTAATAGTCTGTTCATATTATTGTGTCCTGCATTGCCTGCACGGTTGGTATCGGCATTGCGGCTGGCGGCAGTTTCCCCGGTAGCGGGGATACCTTTACGCGATCAGCCTTTAGCTTCAGTATTGTCGACGCTTGCGGATCTGTCAAAGTGGTCTTGCAAATCAGCTGCCAGAGCGCAATTAGCTTTAAGATAAGTAGTAAATAGGCTCTAACAGCCTTTATCATTGAACAATGAAATCAAGAGGCAGAAAAAGAATTCAAGGTGTCAGCGTACTTGAAACATAGCAGCCGGCGTAACAGGCGATTAGCCTGGGCCATCCGCCTCACGATACTCCCGCTTCTCATCCTGGCAGGCATCTGGTTCATGACCGGTATGCCCGGCAGTTCCTGGTCCGGTCCGCTGCCACCGCTGACAGAAAAACAACAGTTGATCCATGACAATCTCAAGCGCCATGTAGTCGCACTGGCGGGTGACATTGGTGAGCGCAGTGTCTGGCGCCCGCAGTCAATGGCCGCCGCTGCCACTTATATCCGCACGGCATTTGCAGCCGCGGGATACGAGGTCAGGGTCCAGTCCTTTTCCAGCCGCGGTGAGAAGGTCAGCAATCTGGAGGTGGTGTTGCCGGGTGGCGCGGCAGCGGATGAAATTATTGTCGTCGGGGCGCATTACGATTCGGTGGCTACCAGCCCGGGGGCTGATGATAATGCCTCGGGTGTAGCGGCCCTGCTGGAGCTTGCCCGCCTGCTTGCCGGGACGACGCTGCCGCGTACCGTGCGCTTCGTGGCTTTTGCCAATGAGGAAGCACCGTTCTTCTACAGTGATGAGATGGGCAGTAAGCTGTATGCCGCCCGTGCGCAGGCGCAGGGCAAACGCATCGAGGCGATGCTGTCACTGGAAACGATCGGTTATTACACCGATGTGCCGGGCAGCCAGGGCTATCCTTTTCCATTTAGCCTGTTCTACCCGGATACCGGTAATTTCATTGGTTTCGTGGGCGATCTTGCATCCCGGTCACTGGTACGCCGGGCGATCGGGGCGTTTCGTGCCTCGACAGCTTTTCCCGCGGAAGGCGTCGCGGCGCCGAGCGGCATAGAGGGTATACACTGGTCGGATCACTGGGCCTTTTGGGAGGCAGGCTACCCGGCCATTATGGTGACGGATACGGCGCCATTTCGTTACCCGCACTACCATGCCGCGACCGATACGCCGGAACAGCTGGATTACAGCGGTTTTGCCCGGGTCACCAGCGGTTTGGCAGAGGTTATTGCGGTGCTTGCCTCGGAGTAGCCGCTGTCAGCACACAATGAACTCACAATATAAGCAGGAAATATGCTCTGACACCATTTATTATGCCACTCATGTCTTGTTTTTCAGTTTTACGCCGGGCTTTGAATCTGTTTGCAGTGGGCGTGTTGCAATTGCTTTCATCCGTGGCGAATGCCGAGCCGGTAACCGTCAGCGTCGATAAAGAGCAGCAAAAATATCAAATGCGAATCAATGGCAAGCCCTTCACGGTAAAGGGCGTTGGCTTGAGTTACCGGAGCGATGATCAGATAAGGGCCCTGAAAAAAGCCGGCGGTAACGCTTACCGTACCTGGGGGGTTCATTCGCTGGACCACGAACTGGCGCTGGCCAGGGAATTAGGGCTGATGATTGCTGTCGGCCTGGCAACCGGCAAGCAATTACAGGGTTTTGATTACGATGACGCGGCGGCGGTGGCGAAGCAATACGCCGAAATGACCGCGATCATCGACAAGTACAAGGACCATCCAAACGTATTGTGTTGGGTTATTGCCAATGAGCCGAATTTATTCATGGATGAACAGGGTAATATGGCCAGGCCAAACCCCGGGGTTTACGATGCCCTGGGTCAGATTACCGACTATATTCATAAAGTGGATCCCCATCACCCGGTAACTATTGCCTTTGCTGGTGCACACAAGGATGCCATCGAAACGGCACTGGCGCGTATTCCGCAACTCGATATTGTGTCGGTGCAGCTCTACGGCAGGCTTGGCGGCCTGGCCGAAATGATTACCTCTCTGGATATTGATAAACCCTTTATGGTTACCGAGTTTGGTCCGAAAGGGCACTGGGAAAATCCAGCCACCGAGTGGGGCCGCGAAATCGAGGAGCCCGGTGCGATCAAGGCGCAGGGGATGGCGGCGCGCATGAACAAGGCTATTTTAAACGATCAAACAGGTAAGATCGTTGGCTCGTTCGCCTTTCTCTGGGGACAGAAACAGGAGCGCACGCCTACCTGGTATGGAATGTTTAATGCCACGGGTGAGCAGACCGCACGTATTGAT
>JAOUCV010000379.1 GCA_029859555.1 Gammaproteobacteria bacterium | reverse complement strand
GCAGAATTTGCCGATACGCGTGCCTTGCTGGAACAGTTTATTGCGTCCCTGCATGCTAACTTTGATATGCAGGCGAATGCTTTTCGCCTGATCGATGATGAAGTGCATTGCAAGGAGCGCCAGCAGGCAATAGTCGAGGCCCTGCTGGCCTACCGGGAAGATCGTGAAAGCTGGTGCCGGTTATTAGGCTAGCCCTGCAGGGCGCTGCTTTGTATTAAATACCATTTTACCAGTTGTGCAGACAGGGCCTCGGCCGCTGCGCTCTGGCCGCTGCAGTGCAGCCATTCAATTGCCCAGCGGTGCCCGAGCATGCTGGCGTTGCTGTTACTGGGAGGCTGGTCAAGCTGGTGGGTTTGTGCGAGGTATAAAAAAAGTGCCCGCGTCAGTGCGTGAACCGTGGCTGACAGGCGATCCGGGTAACTCCATTCACACAGGCCGCGGGTGGTGTAGCGTTCCTGTACGCTGCGGCGCCGGATGGGTCGCGCGGGTACGCGACCCCAGTTGCATTCCATGGCAGGGTAGTCCTCGCCTTGCCAGATATTGACCTTGATGCGGAATTTATGCCGCGCCTGTGGCTCATCGCAATCAAGCCAGGTCTCGCGTGGTGGCCAGCAGGTGCTCAGTGTGACAGGGGCAAGTTCTCCGCACAGTTGTGGCTGGTGCTGTTGTTCTGTCATCGGGTAGATGCGAATCCAGTCGAGCAGGTGTGTATCGTAGGCGGCAAGCTTGTTGACCAGGAAATCAACCACGGCAGGCACGCCGGTCCTGTCATGGACGGGTACTGTCAGGGTGTTCATATGCATGCTGCACAGACTCCATGGCTGGGACAGTGTTTTTATAGTAGACCTGCCTGCCGGATGTTTCAAATCTCTACACCGGGTGCCGGGTCAGGAGTAATTTCCGATAGCTGTGATGATTGCGATAGAATCATCGTGGCTCTTTGCTGAATGTTACCGGGTGAATGACAACCGCATGATGAATACGCTTGAAACCGGCAATGGTTTTTCTGAACAGAATATTTCTGCGGCAAGATGTGCTGTTGTTACCCGGACTGTGCGGTCAGTGGTCTTGTTGGCAACAGCCGGGCCAGGTTCATACATGACGGGTGTGCGGATTTCCGGTCAGCAATCTGCAGGCTGCAGACCAATGCGCTGTTAATATCCGTTTGATGTACACGACCAGTCTGGAAATTCCATGGTAATTGCAATTGTCTTGTTGCTCTCGTTGCTGTTCATTCTGGGCCCGCAGTGGTGGGCGACCTATACCTTTCGCCGCTACGGCGGTATTTCACCACGCATCCCGGGCAATGGTGCTTCGCTTGCCCGTCATTTGCTGGAGCATTTCGATATCACCGATGTGCAGGTGGAAGAGGGCAAGCAGGGCAGTGATCACTATGACCCCGCACGCCGTGTGGTCAGTCTGGGAGCAGATAACTATCATAATAATTCACTGACCGCGATCGCTGTTGCGGCACATGAAGTGGGTCATGCAATACAACACCATCGTAATGACAGACTGCTGGCATTGCGCACCCGGCTGGTGACGCTGGCGGCGAGCACCCAGCAACTGGGTGCCGGCGCCATGTTTCTGCTACCGCTGGTGATGATTGTCACGCGGGTGCCGGCGGCCGGTCTGGTGATGGCGGCGATCGGGCTGGGAAGTATGGCATCTGCCACGCTGGTCCACCTGGTGACGTTGCCGGTGGAAATTGACGCCAGCTTTGGCAAGGCCCTGCCCATCCTGAAGCAGGGCCGTTATGTAGGGGAGGCCGACGAGAAAGCCGTACGTCGTATACTGCGTGCGGCGGCCCTGACCTATGTGGCCGGTTCGCTGGCCAGCCTGTTGAATCTGGCGCGCTGGTTCGCTTTCCTGCGCAGGGCCTGAGATCCTCAATAACTGGATATGCAGGCAGCAGTTATCCTATAGTGCATGCATAACTCTTGTTAGCGTCTATGTGGAGCGTCGATGTGTTCAGAAAGCTTGCGGTAATCGGAAAAAGTGTCTGGTACTGGCTGATGCTGGTACTGCTAGGTCTGGCCTTTGAAAGTGTTGCGCTTTTTTACCAGCACGTACTTGATGAATTACCCTGTGTCATGTGTATACATGTACGCATGCTGATGCTGGCGCTGATACTGGTATCACTGGCGGCTGTATTTGTACGCAGCTTTCAGTGGCTGAATGCGACGGCACACCTGCTTACTGTGCTGGTGGGGGCGTTATTGCTGGAGCGTTCCTATCAGCTGCTGGGTACGGAGCGCGGTTTCACCTTCGGTGATTGCGGTATGGATCTCGGCCTGCCCTCCTGGCTGGCACTGGACAGCTGGTTTCCGGCCGTCTTTCAGGTACAGACTACGTGCGGTTACACGCCGGAATTACTCTTCGGTATAAGCATGGCTGAGGCCTTGATCGTATTTTCGCCGCTCTTTATATTGTTATGCCTGGCGATGACGCTTGCCGCGTTCATGAGTATTGGAAAGAACAACAGATAGTTAGACATACTCTCTCGAAAGTACCCAACCTCTGGTCTGCCATCTAAGGCGCCTTTGGAAATCATCGGATGTTGGTTATAATCTATATTACGTTATATAATAATATACTTTATTAATCACCTGCACTGCGGCCGCATTGGTGGGCGAGTGTTTTCATGACAGCGACGATCAGCTACGAACGTAG
>JAOUCV010000068.1 GCA_029859555.1 Gammaproteobacteria bacterium | reverse complement strand
ATTTTATCGAGCGTGTTGAGTCCGCCGTGGAACACCTGCGGCAGCAGATTACCGGCATCGCAGCCATTATTGGCTACCCGCTAAAACAGCAGGAAGATTTATTTAATGTTGCCGGCATGTTTCTGGATGGCGACATCACAGTTTATCGCAAGCAGCATTTACCCAACTACAGTGTGTTCGATGAAAAGCGTTATTTTTCACCGGGAGAACACCCCTGTGTTGTCAATATCAAGACGGTGCCGGTCGGTATAACCGTGTGTGAGGATATCTGGGAACCCGGTCCGGTGCGCCAGGCGACGGCGGCTGGCGCCCGACTGTTAATTAATATCAATGCGTCCCCGTTCCATGCAGGCAAGCGTGAAGAACGCGAGATGTTAATGGGTTGCCTGGCCCGAAAGTCGGAAATACCGATGATGTATGTCAACCTGGTGGGCGGTCAGGATGAGCTGGTATTTGATGGCGGCTCATTCGTTGTCGATCAAAACGGTCAGCTCACCCGGCGGGTAGCGGCCTGCGAGGCCGGCTTGTTCCCGGTGGATTTCAAGGTGAATGAGACGGTCACCCCGTTGCCGGGAGAGTGCGTGCCGCATGCAGATGAGATCGCGGAAATCTACCGGGTGCTGGTGCTGGGTGTGCGCGACTATATAGATAAAAACCGCTTTGCGGGTGCAGTACTGGGTCTCTCCGGTGGTGTCGATTCTGCTTTAACACTGGCCATCGCGGCAGATGCCATCGGGGCAGACCGGATTGAAGCCGTGATGATGCCGTCACGTTATACCGCTGATATAAGTCTTGAAGATGCACGTGCCGAGGCGCAGGCGCTGGGTGTTGAATATCACGAGATTCCGATTGAGGCACCGTTTTGCAGTTTTCAGGCGGTACTGCAGGAGACTTTTACGGGTATGGAGCCAGATACGACAGAAGAGAATATTCAGGCACGCTGTCGCGGCATCATCCTGATGGCGATTTCCAACAAGAAGCGCAAGATCTTGCTGACCACCGGTAACAAGAGTGAAATGTCGGTTGGCTATGCGACGCTCTATGGTGATATGGCGGGTGGTTTTGCGCCTATCAAGGATGTACCCAAATTGCTGGTATACCGTCTCTGTGAATACCGTAACAGCCTCGGACGGGTAATCCCGCAACGTGTGCTGGACCGGCCGCCATCTGCGGAACTGGCGCCGGATCAGAAGGATGCCGACAGCCTGCCGGACTATGCGCTGCTGGATCCGGTTCTGGAACGCTACATAGAACGGGATCAGAGTGTGGAAGAGATTGCGGCGGCCGGTTTTGAGGTGGCGATGGTAGAACGCGTCGCCGCACTGGTGGATCGTAATGAATACAAACGCCGGCAGGCACCGCCCGGCGTACGTATCACAGGGCGGGCCTTCGGGCGTGACCGCCGCTATCCGATTACTTCGGGATTTGCGCATAAAGGCAATAAATTCGACTCATAAAACACTGCCTGGCTCTTTAAAAGCAGCAAGAGACATACATTCTTATGAAGAAAGACTGGTTGGTATCAATTACAAGTGTTGCAATTACCCTGGTTGTTGCCCTGGGGATTATCCGTTGGCTTGCTCCGGACTTGCTGGGGGTGCCGTCGGATTTGCAACTGGTCAAAATCGATAAAAAAGTCCCGCCATTTTTTGAGAATATGTTTAGAGCGGATGACTTCAAAAGTCAGGAATACCTGATTAAAGATCCGATTACCCGTGTCAGGGCCATACCCCTTTACCCGGATATCGGTGGCCTGGGACCGAATGATTTACTGGGCTTCAGAAACCGGTCAATTCCTCATTCGGCAAAAATAATTACCGTGGGTGATAGCCAGACCTACGGGAATAATGCGGTTGTTGAGCGCAACTGGCCGGGTTTTTTGCTGTCAGGGCTGGATATAAACGGCGCCACACTTTACAACATGTCGGTGGGTGGCTGGGCAGCGCCACAGTACCTGAATATGCTCGGAAAGGCGCTGGCATTCAGACCTGAAGTCATCATTATTGCTTTTTACAGTGGCAATGATCCGATGGAAAGTTTTATACAGGTTTACGGAAACCCGTACTGGCAGGGTTTAATACCCGACAAGACATTAACAGCCGGAGACGCACCGAAATCGGTTTTCCCGGCGCCAAAAGAAGATCAATGGCCGGTAACGTTTAATGACGGCGTGAAGACGGTGTTTACTCCGACATTGCGACTTGTTTCCAATTCAGACCATCCTGCCGTTCAGGCGGGCTATAAAATCATGTCTGAAGTTGCCCGTGTGGTTGCAGAAGCAGTTGCCAGTCGTGATGTGAAAGTATTATTCACCATTATTCCTACTAAAGAACTGGCTTATGCCCGCAAGGTTTCAGCTGAGGAATTGCAGGTACCCCGGGATTTTCAAGTGCTGGTTGACGGGGAGAAGGCGAATATCGAGCAGCTGGCCGGGGATATCCGGTCTTACCCCGGTGTTGTCTATGTTGATGTGTTGCAACCGCTGCAACAACAGGCAATGCAGGCGGCAGCGCTTTATCCTGAAGACGAGAATGGTCATCCCGTTGATCTTGGCTACGAGGTGATTGGTCGGGTGCTGGCCGAGGCAGCAAGGCCTTATATATCAAAACAGCGTCAGGAACTGGTAACGATGGAAGTGGGGAAGGGGCGATATAAATATTTTTTGCTACAGGACAACGGACTCTATGTTTTCGAGTCGCTTGAAGTTATTGAAGGCAATGGCTGGCCACCCGGGGTTGTTAAAATGGCTGTCAAAGAAGATATAGAAACGTTACCGCTTCGTGGCACGATCAGTGAGATAAATCCTGTACTGTACGGGCCATCAGGAGATTGAGTCCTGTCCAAAAATGCTCATCTGCTCTGTAGCCGGCGTGCCAGCCAGCAACTATTAATGACTGCAACGAGACGCGCAGTCGGGGTGGGGATGCGTTAGCTGGTAGTTTGTAATCCCGGGTTACCAGAACTTCCAGAAAGAGGATTTTTTCTGAGCCTTTTCATAACCGCGCGGGTCGTTCAGCCAGGCGATTTCCGGGCGGTCCGGATAGTTCAGACTTAACACCCGCAGGGTGTCGGTTTCCAGATCCTCGAGTCCGAGGATGCGGTAGGCGCGAACCATGTAAATCAGTGCATCCGGAACTGCCGGGGTGCGCTGATAATTCTCCACCACGTATTCGCCGCGGTTGGCAACGGCCAAATAGGCCTTGCGGCGCATGTAGTAGTCAGCTACGTGAATTTCGTATTCCGCCATATTATTGCGCAGGTAGATCATGCGCTGCGCGGCATCCGCTGCATAAATACTGTTTGGATACAGCCGCACCAGCTGGTCGAAATCATCATAGGCAGCGCGCATGGTGGCGGTGTCGCGTTCGGACGGGTCCTGGGGCAGAAACCGGGAGACAATGCTCTGGCCGCGGTTATAGTTGGTCAGCCCCTTGATGTACCAGGCATAGTCAACATTGGGGTGTCGAGGGTAAATCTTGATGAAACGATCGGCGGATGCGATGGCCAGGTCCGGTTCGTCATATTTATAGTAGGCATAGGCAATTTCCAGCTCAGCCTGCTGTGCATAGCGTCCAAACGGAAAGCGGGCCTCAAGGATCTCGAAAAACTCGATGGCCTTTTCGTAATTCTTTTCGTTCAGCTTCTGCTTGGCCTCGGAATACAACCGGTTGGCCGACCAGTCCTTGGTTTCATCGATCTGCTCCGGGAGCCAGGAGCATCCCGAGATACAGAGAAACAGAACCACCAGTAAAAAACTCGACAAACGCATGGGCTTAATGTGTCAAAATTGCCAGGAATAGTTGCCACTGCTAATGCAGGCCGCAGAAGTATAACCTAAAGCTGATTTAAAAATGTCCACCAAAGTACAACTGGAACTGGTAATCCCCGATGAAATGCGTGGCCGCCGGCTCGACCAGGCGCTGGCCGAGCTGGTGCCGGAGTATTCCCGCAGTCGCCTGCAGCAATGGATCCGCAGTGGCGAGGTGACGCTGGACAATCGTTCACCGCAGGCCAAAGTGAAGGTGATGGGGGGTGAAAATGTCCGTATTGATGCTGAAATTGTGGCACAGACGGTCAGCCAGCCAGAGCCCATCCCGCTGGACCTGGTTTACGAGGATGAGGCCTTGCTGGTGGTCAACAAGCCCGCCGGCCTGGTGGTGCATCCGGCAGCCGGTAATCCTGCCGGTACCCTGTTGAATGCATTGCTGAATTACGACGAATCACTGGCCGGCTTGCCGCGTGCCGGCATCGTGCACCGGCTGGATAAAAATACCAGTGGTTTGATGGTGGTGGCGCGCAACCTGACGGCCCACAAACGGCTGGTCGAGGCCTTGCAGGCGCGGGTGGTGAAGCGCGAGTATCTGACGGTGGTTCACAGTGTGCTCACTGCCGGTGGCCGTATCGAGGCCCCCATCGGGCGGCATCCGGTTGATCGCAAGCGTATGGCGGTGGTGTCCGGCGGCAAGGAGGCGGTGACGCATTACCGGGTCGAGGAGCGTTATCGCGCCCATACGCTGGTGCGGGTGCAGCTGGAAACCGGACGTACACACCAGATTCGGGTGCATATGGCACATCAGCATATACCGGTGCTGGGCGACCCGGCATATGGCGGCCGGCTGCGCATGCCTAAAGGTGCAAATGCCGCATTCAGGGAGGTCTTGTCGGGCTTTCGACGCCAGGCCCTGCATGCCACGCAACTTGGCCTGACGCATCCGCTTGGTAATGAAGAAATGCGCTGGCAGGCAGATGTGCCGGAGGACATGGCGCAGCTGATCGCAGTGTTGCGTGAAGATGCCCGCGAGCATGCCAGTGACACCTGACTGGATCGTACCGGACTGGCCGGCCCCGGCACGGGTGCGGTCCGTTACCACGACCCGGCAGGGCGGGGTCAGCCAGGGTTGCTATGCCAGTATGAACCCGGCCGACCACGTTGATGACGATCCCCGGGCGGTTGCGGAGAACCGTCAACGGCTGCGGCAGGCGCTCAATTTGCCTGCTGCCCCGGTATGGCTGCAGCAGGTTCATGGTACCGCCGTGGTTGATGCCGCGGTTGCCGGGGCTTCACCGGCGGCGGACGGCGCCTATTGCCGGCAGGCCGGCGTGGTCTGTGCGGTGTTGACGGCAGATTGTCTGCCGGTGTTGTTGACTGATACCGCCGCTGAATGTGTGGCGGCGGTTCATGCCGGCTGGCGTGGCCTGGCGGCCGGTGTGATCGAGCAGGCGGTCGCGGCGCTGGGGCAGCCCGGAGAACATTTGCTGGCCTGGCTGGGGCCGGCGATCGGGCCGCAGGCCTTTCAGGTCGGTAGCGAGGTCCGGGATGTCTTCTTGGCGCATGACCGGGCGGCGGCTGGTGCCTTCAGACAGGGTCCGGACGGGACATGGTTTGCGAATATCTATCATCTGGCCCGACAACGGTTGGCTGAATACGGGGTAACAAAGGTTTACGGTGGTGATTTTTGCAGTTTTACTGATGCGGAACGGTTCTACTCGTATCGACGCACCGGGGTCACCGGCCGCATGGCGACCCTGATTTGGCTGCAGCAGTGAGGCGCAACTCTCCTGCCTGTCAGGTAGGGTATGATGGCGGCCGCATTTACGCTTGAGATAACCGCATGCCACTGCTTGTCTGGATAATTATTTTTTGCTTGCTGGGCGGCCTGCTGAGCGTACTGGCGGCCGCGTTGTTTCTGGTGTTGAGCGAGTCCCTGCGCAATCATGTATTACCGCACCTGGTGAGCTTTGCCACCGGCACCTTGCTGGGTGCTGCCTTCCTGGGCTTGTTGCCGCATGCGCTGGATACGGTTGTCAGCACCGATGTACATATTATCCCGATGACGGTGTTGCTGGGACTGCTGGGGTTTTTTCTGCTGGAGAAGATGGTGTTGTGGCGGCATTGCCATGCCGACCATTGCGAAGTGCATGCGCCGGACCAGAAGAGCCGTGAACACTCGACCGGGGCCATGATCCTGGTGGGTGACGGCCTGCATAACTTCCTCGACGGTATTCTGATTGCAGCGGCCTTTCTGACGGATATTCACCTCGGTGTGGTCACCAGCGTAGCGGTGGCGGCGCACGAAATTCCCCAGGAAGTCGGTGATTTTGCCGTGTTATTGCATAGTGGCTTTAGCCGCAAGCGTGCCTTTATCTACAATATTCTTACCAGCCTGACGACGGTGGTCGGTGGCGTGCTGGCATGGTTCGCTTTGCAGTATGTCGAAGCGGTGCTGCCTTTTGTGCTGGCGATTGCGGCTTCCAGTTTTATCTATATTGCTGTGGCCGATCTTATTCCAACCCTGCATCAGCGTGTTGAAGGCAGTGCGACCTTCCAGCAGATAGCATTGATTGCTGTCGGAATTTTGCTGATCTACGCGGCTCACTCGACCCTCCATTGATTCTCCTGCAGCAGCGGACCCTGTGCGCGATTGTTTTTTGCAGCGCTCACGGAGAAGGTCTGCCCCTATGGGCGTACTATTGCAAGAGGTCATCTGTGCGGGCTTGAAAACGTCTGAATAAACCCCACTTATTAGATATATTCCTGTATCTGACGGAGACGATTTTTCATGCGAATGGACAAGATGACAAGCAAGTTTCAGCAGGCACTGGCCGATGCCCAGAGCCTGGCGGTTGGTCGCGATCACCAGTTTATCGAACCGGCTCATTTAATGACGGCGCTGCTCGACCAGGAAGGCGGCACCGTGCGCCATCTGCTGTCGCAGGCGGACGTCAACGTGAACATGTTCCGCTCCCAGTTGAGCGAGCTGCTCGACCAGCTGCCGCAGGTCGAGGGTACAGCCGGCGAGGTGCATGTTTCCAATGATCTCGGGCGGTTGCTGAATGTCACCGACAAGCTGGCTCAGCAACGTAATGACAGCTATATCTCCAGTGAACTGTTCATCCTGGCTGCGTTGCAGGACAAGGGTAATGTCGGCAACTTGCTCAGCAAGGCCGGTGCCAGCAAGCAGTTGGTGGAGCAGGCGATTGACAAGCTCAGGGGTGGCCAGCAGGTAGACGATCCCAATGCCGAGGACCAGCGTCAGGCGCTGGAGAAATTCACCATAGATGTGACCGAACGTGCCGAACAGGGCAAGCTGGACCCGGTCATCGGACGTGATGACGAAATCCGCCGTACCATCCAGGTGTTGCAGCGGCGTACCAAGAACAACCCGGTACTGATCGGTGAGCCCGGTGTCGGCAAGACCGCTATTGTGGAAGGGCTGGCACAGCGCATTATCAACGGTGAGGTGCCGGAAGGTATCAAGGGCAAGCGCCTGTTATCACTGGACATGGGTGCGCTGATTGCCGGTGCCAAGTTCCGCGGTGAATTTGAAGAGCGTCTCAAGGGTGTGCTCAACGATCTGTCCAAGCAGGAAGGGCAGGTGATCCTGTTTATCGACGAATTGCATACCATGGTCGGTGCCGGCAAGGCCGAGGGCGCCATGGATGCCGGTAACATGCTGAAGCCGGCGCTGGCACGCGGGGAGCTGCATTGCGTAGGGGCCACGACGCTGGATGAGTATCGCCAGTACATCGAAAAGGATGCGGCGCTGGAACGACGTTTCCAGAAGGTGCTGGTCGATGAGCCGAATGTTGAAGATACCGTTGCTATTCTGCGCGGCCTTAAAGAACGTTATGAAGTACATCATGGTGTGGATATAACTGACCCCGCCATTGTCGCTGCAGCAACCCTGTCGCACCGCTATATCACCGACCGGCAACTGCCGGACAAGGCAATTGACCTGGTAGACGAGGCTGCCAGCCGTATCCGCATGGAAATTGATTCCAAGCCGGAGGCCATGGACCGCCTGGAACGGCGCTTGATACAGCTCAAGATTGAACGTGAGGCGTTAAAGAAAGAGTCCGACGAGGCCTCGAAAAAACGCCTCGGCATATTGCAGGAAGAAATAGATATGCTGGATCGCGAGTACTCGGATCTGGACGAAATATGGAAATCTGAAAAGGCAGCCGTGCAGGGTGCCAGCCATATCAAGGAAGAACTGGAACGGGCGCGCAGTGACCTGGAGACCGCGCACCGTGCCGGTGACCTGGCGCGCGCGTCCGAGTTGCAGTACGGGCGTATTCCGGAGCTGGAAAAACAGCTTGCAGTAGCTGACCAGGCTGATATGCAGGAGATGCAGTTGCTGCGTAACAAGGTCAGTGAAGAGGAGATCGCCGAGGTGGTCTCCAAGTGGACCGGTATCCCGGTCTCCAAGATGCTGGAAGGTGAGCGCGACAAGTTGCTGCGTATGGAAGAGGGCCTGCAGTCGCGTGTCATCGGTCAGAGCGAGGCGGTCAAGGTCGTCTCCAATGCGATTCGGCGTTCCCGGGCGGGTCTTTCTGATCCGAACCGGCCGAACGGTTCATTTCTGTTTCTTGGACCGACCGGTGTCGGTAAAACCGAGCTCACCAAGTCGCTGGCAAATTTCCTGTTCGACACCGATGAAGCCATGGTGCGCATTGATATGTCCGAATTCATGGAGAAACACTCGGTGGCACGCCTGATCGGTGCGCCGCCCGGCTACGTCGGTTATGAAGAGGGTGGTTACCTGACCGAAGCGGTACGGCGTAAACCCTATTCCGTCATCCTGCTGGACGAGGTCGAGAAGGCGCATCCGGATGTATTTAATGTGTTGTTACAGGTGCTGGATGACGGCCGTCTCACGGACGGGCAGGGGCGTACCGTCGACTTTCGCAATACCGTTATCGTGATGACCTCAAACCTGGGCAGCCAGATGATCCAGGAGATGTCGGGTGAAGACAATTACGACGCCATGAAAGCAGCGGTGATGGAGGTCGTCGGCGGACATTTCCGGCCGGAGTTCATAAACCGTATTGACGATGTGGTGGTGTTCCATCCGCTTGGCCGGGAAGAAATCCGCTCAATTGCGGGCCTGCAGATCGAAATACTGCGGCAGCGCTTGCTGGAACGTGAAATTACGCTGGATATTACCGATGCGGCACTGGATTTGATTGGCGCGGCCGGTTTTGATCCGGTTTATGGCGCACGACCATTGAAACGCGCCATCCAGAGCCAGCTGGAAAATCCGCTGGCCCAGGAGATTCTGGCCGGGCGTTTTGCCCCCGGGAGCCGGGTGGGAGTGGATGCCAGTGACGGACAGCTGGTCTTTACAGCCGGTGCGGACAACAGTGCCTCGGCG
>JAOUCV010000378.1 GCA_029859555.1 Gammaproteobacteria bacterium | reverse complement strand
TGCCATCGGGTTGAGCGTGGTACCATTTTCGATGGAAGAGCATCGTCCCCGGTGGGGCGCGCGGCCTTCAAAGCCGTTGAGGTGCGACAACGCGCCTGGTGGGTTCGACTCCTACCTCTTCCGCCAAAGATTTACACAAGCCATTGTTTTAATTGATATTTATTTCTTGTCTAATTTATTCCCCACATACTGCCCAACAAAGAGCAGACCGTTTCGCACAAACACGCCATCCGTTCTCCTACAGCCCCACCCAGCCGGATCGAGAATGCTTGAGATACGTTACCTAAGATCCAGCCCTAGTAGATGAAATGTAAGCGCGGTTTTAACACCATTCTTCCGTGCTTGCCACATGGCGGGTAGCTTCCAGCTTTTCGATGAGTGGAGACGCCGATGCCTGCCCGCCGCCGCAGCCGCGAGGAGTGGAGATCGCTGCTGGAGTCCTTCGAAGCCGAGAGCTTGTCCGAAGAGGCGTTCTGCGTTACCCACGGCATGAGCCTGGGCTATTTCCGGAAGAAGCGCGCGCTGCTGGCGCGCGCTGACCGGCCGAGCGGCTTCGTTCGCGCCCAGGTTGCCGTTGCCGAGCCGATCACGGTGCAGATTCAGGATGTGCAGATTCGCTGCTCCACGGCCTTGCCGGCCGCCTGGATTGCCGAACTGGCGGCTGCATTGCGCGGGTGAGGCTCTTTCACGACGTGCCGCGGGTGTACCTGCACCGGGATCCAGTGGATTTCCGCAAGGCCATCAACGGCCTGGTGCTGATCATCGAGCAGGAGATGGCGCTGTCGCCGTATGCCGATGCGCTGTTTCTGTTCTGCAACCGACAACGTGACAAACTCAAGGTGGTGTACTGGGATACCACCGGGTTTTGTCTGTGGTACAAGCGCCTGGAGCAGGCCCGGTTTGCCTGGCCGCGCAAGGCTGAGAAGAACGTACTCACGCTCAGCGAGGAACAGCTACACTGGTTGCTGCGCGGCTTCGATATTACCCGTATGCAACCGCACCAGCGCCTGAACTATGTCGCCGTGTAGAGTGACTTGTTTTATACTGCACGCATGGTCGTCACCGTTGCCGCACTGCAGGATGAAGTCAACACGCTGCGCGATCAGCTGATCCAGCGCGATGCCAAGATTGCCCAGCTAAACGATTTACTCAAGCAGGCCCTGCAGCGCGAGTTCGGTGCCTCCAGCGAGAAGATCCCATCCGAACAGGCACGCCTGTTCGATGAGCCGGAAGGCGAAGAGACAGCGGAACCTGCGCCGATCCGAGTGCAGGGCCATGACCGCAAGCAGCGCCGCCGCCCCCGTCTATCGCCGGATCTGCCACGGGTCGAGGTGATCCATGATCTGAGTGACGCCGAGAAGATCTGCTCCGAACATGGCTGCGTCCTGGAGCCCCTCAGCGAGGTGACCAGCGAGCAGCTCGAGTTCCAGCCCGCCAAGCTCTATGTCCTCCGGCATATCCAGAAGACCTACACCTGCCCGTGCTGTACGGGACAGGTGGTGACGGCGGCAAAGCCGCCGTCACTACTCCCCAAGAGCCTCGCCACACCCAGCCTGCTGGCCTGGATCGCGGCCTCGAAGTTCTGCGATGGCCTGCCCCTGTACCGGCAGAGCGCGATCTTTGAACGCCTCGGCGTGACGCTCGACCGCACCACGATGGCCCACTGGATGATCCGGGTCGGTGAGCAGGTCCAGCCACTGGTGAACCTCTTATGGGATCGGCTGCGGTCCGAACGGGTCATCCACATGGACGAGACCACGGCTCAGGTCCTCGACGAACCCGGCCGTACACCGCAGTCGAAGAGCTATATGTGGGTTACCACGGCCGGACCACCGACGGCCGGTATCGTGCTGTTCCATTATGCCCCGAGCCGCAGTGGCCAGGTCGCCAAGGACTTGCTCGGTGATCACACCGGCGCACTGATGGTGGACGGCTATGAAGGCTACAACGGGATCTGCGGCAGCCGCGACATCACCCGACTCGGGTGCTGGGCTCATGCCCGACGCCGGTTTGTACAAGCCCAGCGTGCGCAGCCCAAGGGCAAGACCGGGGCGGCGGATCAGGCGCTGGCCCTGATCGCCCAGCTGTACCGGGTGGAGCGGGCTCAGGCCGATGCAGAAGACCTTGATCGCTACCGAGCCCGTCAGGACCAGGCGGTACCGGTACTGGCGCAACTGCGGGCCTTCCTGGACCGTAATCAGACACGCACAGCGCCGCAGACGGCACTCGGTAAAGGGCTGACGTATCTGGCCAACCAGTGGCCGCACCTGGTGCGGTACGTAGCAGATGGGGCTTACCCGATCGACAACAACCGGGCGGAAAATGCGATCCGGCCGTTCGTGATTGGCCGCAAGAACTTTTTGTTCTCGCAGTCCATCCCCGGCGTGCGCGCCAACGCCAATCTCTACAGCCTGATCGAAACGGCCAAGGCCCATGGTTTGGAGCCACACGCTTATCTGCACCAGGTGTTCGAGCGGCTACCGAACGCGCAAACCGTTGAGGAATTCGAGGCGCTGTTGCCGGGCATCGTCAAGAACGGCGATTAAACGGCGCTTACGATGGAAGGAGACTCAGATGAAACGATCACGGTTTACGGAAACGCAGATCATCTCGATGTTGAAGGAAGCCGATGCGGGGCTATCGGTTAAAGAGGTATGTCGCAAGCACGGCATCAGCGATGC
>JAOUCV010000377.1 GCA_029859555.1 Gammaproteobacteria bacterium | reverse complement strand
ACAAATCCGGAGGCCAATGTCTTTGGCGAGAAGTTCGGGCTGCCACTTGAATATAACGCAGAGACTGACAAGGCATCCTGGCAGAAGATGCAGCAGTTCCTGGATTCCATATTCAAATAATCAGCTACGGCAGCCCAGGCTGTTACCAGCAAGGGTTACAGAAGCTGCGTAAATGTCCGGGATCGGCTGCCGTGATCAATCAGTCAGTAAACTTGCCACCGCGCACCCGTTCGACTTCCATCATCTCGAGCTCGCGCGAGCCTGACACGATAATGTTCTCATCGAGCGCGAAATCCAGCGAGTCATTGAGCCGCGTATAAGACACGGCATTCAGGATTGCCTTGATGGCATTCAGCCGCGCCTGGTGCTTGTCGTTGGAACGCACCACCGTCCATGGCGCATCGATGGTGTGGGTGCGTTTCAGCATTTCATACTTCACGTTGGTGAAATCATCCCAGCGATCCTGCGCCTGCAGGTCGACCTCGCTGAGTTTCCACTGCCGTAGCGGGTCCGTCTTGCGGCGATCGAAGCGACGCGCCTGCTCTTCCTTGGTCACACTGAAGTAGAGTTTCACCAGGATAGTGTCCTGCCGAACCAGGTCGCGCTCGAAGCCCACCACACCACGCATAAAATCATAGTATTCCTTCTCGCTGCAATAACTGAATACGCGCTCGACCATGGCGCGGTTGTACCAGCTGCGGTCGAACAACACGATCTCGCCAGCGCGCGGGAACGTTGACACGTATTTCTGGTAATACCATTGGGTCTTCTGTTCCTCGGTCGGCTTGCCAAGGGCCACCACACGGTAATGTTTCTCGTTCATGTAGCGGGTTACCCGGCGTATCGTGCCGCCCTTGCCTGCCGCATCCGACCCTCGAACAGGATGATCATGCGTCGCCGCTTTTCCTCGAGGTATTGCTGCACCCCCAGCAACTCTGCCTGGAACGGCTTGAGCTGTTCCTCGCGCCGGTAACGTTTGATCGCCTTCCGCTCATCAGCCTTCAGACGGGCATTCTCTTCCAGCAGCTGCTCGAGTTCCTGCCCGGGTCCCGGTTCCTGATCCACTGTTATATACTCCTGATAGCAATTCTGTAATTAGCTCAATATAAAACCGGCCGCAAAAACAGCTTTTGCTGGCCGGCAGCAACAGGCAAAGATTAAAGCATCCCGGTCCCTGCATAATTGATCCTGCTCAAGAAAAACCGGAAAATCCGGCCTATGGGTTCCACTTTCACACCCGGTTATGGTTGAATGCCCCTGCCTTCAACCATGCTGACCAAAGATCACAATGAAAATCATAACCGTCACCACCCAGGCCTTTTCTGACCAGCGCCCCGGCACCTCCGGTCTGCGCAAGAAAGTCAGGCAATTTCAGGCGCCCCATTATCTGGAAAACTTCGTCCAGTCGATCTTCGACACGCAGACCGAGCTCAAGAACGGCACACTCGTGCTGGGCGGTGATGGACGTTATTACAACCGGCAGGCGATCCAGATCATACTCCGCATGGCAGCGGCCAATGGTGTTGCCAGGGTCATTGTCGGGCAGAGCGGCCTGCTCTCCACACCAGCCGCCTCCTGTGTGATTCGCAAATACCGGACCAACGGCGGCATCATTCTCTCTGCCAGTCACAATCCGGGGGGTCCTGACCAGGACTTCGGCATCAAGTTCAACACGCCAAATGGCGGCCCGGCACCGGAGGATGTCACCGAGGCAATATTTGCCTGCACCCGCAAGATAAGCGAATACCGGACGACTGCCTGCGGGGAAATTGACCTCGATACCATAGGTACCGGGTCACTGGGAGAAACCCGTGTGGACATAATCGACTCCGTTGCCGACTATGCCGCCTTGATGGAACAGCTGTTCGACTTCAAGCGCATGAAGCAAATGTTCGACTCCGGACTGTTACGTATGCGCTTCGATGCCATGCACGCCATCACCGGCCCCTATGCCAGACACATCCTGGAAGACAGACTGGGTGCAGAACACGGTACTGTCATAAATGGCGATCCGAAAGAGGACTTCGGCGGTGGCCACCCCGACCCCAACCTGGCACATGCCCATGAGGTGGTGGCCCTGTCAACGGGTCGCAACGCGGTCGACTTTGCCGCCGCCTCCGATGGCGACGGCGACCGCAACATGATCCTGGGACGCAATATCTTCGTCACCCCCAGCGACAGCCTGGCGGTGATGGCTGCCAATGCCCATCACATCAAGGGATATGCACGGGGCATAAGCGGAGTAGCCCGTTCCATGCCGACCAGTCAGGCCGTCGACCGGGTCGCGGCGGCACTCGGTGTGGACTGCTATGAGACACCGACTGGCTGGAAGTTTTTCGGCAACCTGCTGGACGCAAAACGTATCACGCTCTGCGGTGAGGAGAGTTTTGGCAGCGGTTCCGACCATGTCCGGGAGAAAGACGGCCTGTGGGCGGTACTCTTCTGGCTCAATCTGCTGGCGGTACGGAAACAGTCCGTGGCAGAAATCCTGCAGCAACACTGGCAGCGGTTCGGCCGCAATTTCTACACCCGCTATGATTATGAAGGCATCGACACCGGGGCCGCCAATGACCTGATGACCCATCTGCAGATGCAACTGGCCGGCCTGCCGGGCACGGCGCTGGACGGCTACACAGTCGACTATGCCGACAACTTCGCCTACACCCATCCGGTAGATGGCAGTA
>JAOUCV010000067.1 GCA_029859555.1 Gammaproteobacteria bacterium | reverse complement strand
AGGCAACCACACAGATCCAGAAGATCAGCATATGCAGGTCGAAGACCTTGTTGCTGATATCCGTCACGCCCCTGGTAAGGTTGATTGGATATTCTGCGTATGAATTACCTGCACCCAGCAGGAGCACAGCGCCCCATAAACTGTACAAGGCGCCTTTAAGCGTTTTAGCGAACATGCATCGATCTCCCAACACTAATAGTTTATAAATTTTTACAAAAATCCATTCAGTGCAATCGTCAACCGGACGGTGTCAGGCGCCAGTCTTTGCGGCAGATTGTCTGTTCAAGCTCATCCGCCAACTCGCACCGTTCCTGTTCTGCCAGGAACCTGCCAATTTCTACCTGCTTGCCCTGGAAGGCTATCGCCAACCGGCTTGGATACCAGGCAATCGGGGAACGCTGTAGTGAAACACGCGCCCATACGCGCGGGCATTCCCAATGTTCCTGCGGGCTGTTACGCCCTTTTTCTACTGTGACCTTCTCCGCGTTAACGGAAACAACCTCACGCACCTGACTGCGCGAAAGACACAGATAAAAAGCAATCCCCAGCACAGCAACTTCAAAACCGGCAAATGGCAACACCGGCCAGAATCCGTGCAAGGCAAATGCAATGCCAATTCCCAGGCAACACAGGGAGATAAGTGCATAGACCCTTACCGCCCACTGCCATGACAGGGACTGGTTCGGACGAATCACCCAGTGACAGTCCTGGCCTGATGGATCAAATACGAGCTCTACCACTATCATGCCCAGAGCCGCATCGGCCCGACCGCCATAAAAACTGAGCGCAGATATTATATTAGAGTTCTCTAAGATTCAATTGAGTAAAATAGTCAGGTATTCACACCTGGTTAATCTGACAGGCAATCCGCCACGAATTTGGCGGAAATCCCCTCATTATATGTAATGGATCCGAGTCTTGGACATGCCAGCCGCAGGTCCAGTTCCCGGACATTGGCAGCAGCAGCTTCCGAGGCAGGCAAAATATGGTTGGCAACCCAGCCGGCCAGCCCACAACCACTATTGATAATGGATTCTGCAGTCAGCAAGGCATGATTCAGGCAGCCCAGCCGGATAGCGACCACCAGAATCACCTTCAGATCCAGCGCCACTGCCAGGTCAGCCAGGGTTTCCTCGGCATTCAGCGGTACCTGCCAGCCACCCGCACCCTCAACCAGCACACAGTCTGACAATATTCTTATCTCATTGTATTTATTGTATATTTTATGGATATCTATGCGCACACCAGCCTCCTCGGCCGCAATATGCGGGGCGATCGGGGGTGCAAAGCAATAGGGGTTAAGCTGTGCATAGTCCAGCTCAACAGAGGCCTGCTGTTGCAGTAGCAAAGCATCATTATTGCGCAGGCCGGCCGCAGTCATTTCGCCGCCGGACGCCACCGGCTTCATCGCCGCGACCCGGCAGCCGCGAGCCTGCATGACCTGCATCAGCCCCAGCGTCACTGCAGTTTTACCAACGCCGGTATCGGTGCCGGTAATAAAATAACCACGGCATTCAGTCATGGCTGCCAGCGGGCCCGGGTGGCTGCAGGCTTGCCAGCGAAACCTCGTTAGCGGTGCTCGCGTGCTTGTTGAGCGGTGACCAGGCATGCCCATAGACCACTTCATAACTGGCCGGCAGTACACCGTCCTCACGAAAACCTTCGTAGGCCTTCGCCAGTTGCTGCATCTGCTGTTTGCCGGTCAGACCACGCGCGCGGCCAGCGGTTACGTTATGCGCACCAATATGTTTCAGCTCGCGCATCAGGGTGCGCAGCTCGCGATAGGTGACGGTAATACGTTCCGAGTCCATTACCGGTTCAGCCCACTGTGTAGCAAGCAGCGTGTCGCCGACATCATGCAGATCAACAAACGAATTTACATGCGTGTAGCCATCCACCGCTTCCCAGCTGGCACGCAGCTCCATCAGGGTGTCGGGGCCAAAGGTGGTGAACATCAACAGTCCGCCGGGCGCCAGCACCCGGCGCAGCTCCCTCAATGTTGATTCCAGGTCGGTACACCACTGCAGCATCAGGTTGGAGAAAATAAAATCAAAGCTGTCATCCGCAAATGGCAATGTCTCGGCATCAGCACACACACACTGTGGCTTGCGAAACCAGCCACCACGCCCCTGCACGCGCTGCAGCATGCGCTCGGCAATATCCAGCGCCACAATATCTGCCTTGCGATAGCGCTTTAACAGCACCGCTGTAAAAAAACCGGTGCCGGCACCCAAATCGAGAATCCGGCGTGGCTGCTGGCGAATGTAATCCAGCCGCTCGACCATGCGGTCACCAATTTCATACTGCAACTCGGCAACGCTGTCATAGGTATCCGCCGCCCGGTCAAATGACCGTCGCGCCAGCTGCTTGTCTATGCGGTATTGACTGTTTTCTTCTGACATAAGCTCGTTTGTTAAATAAGTTATCAACCTTGCGCAAGATCTGCGCGCAAAAATTCTGTGACCTGTCTTGCCACCTGTCCCGGTTGCGCTATAAACGGCGCATGCCCGGCACCATCGATCACCTGCAACTGCGCAGCATGAAATAATTCCCCGGCCGCCCGCATCGCACTCACCGGCACCAGCTTGTCGCGCTCACCAGCCAGCAGCAGCACCGGGCAGGTAATTTTACCGAGCCGGTCACGCAAGTCTGTTGTCCTCAGCAGCTCCAGCCCGGCACGCAGGGCATCCGCGTTCGGCTCACCCTGTAGCAGCATGAGAGCGCGCAACATCTTCAAGGCTGCAGCGGAATTTTCACTGCCACGCACCTGCAATGCCAGAAAACGGTTCAGGGTACGCGCATAATCCTCTGCCAGCTCGGCCGCAAAAGTATCCAGCACCACAGGCAACATGGCGCTCTGCCATCCCGGCCTGCGCAGAAAACACGGACTGCTGGCGATTTCGATGAGCGCATTAACGCGTGTCGGCGCCAGCAGTGCTGCCCGGGCAGCGACCAGACCCCCCAGCGACCAACCCAGCCAGGCCGCACCGGCAGGGGCAACTGACAATAGCGCCCCGGCCATCGCATCCAGTGTTTCCTCACCCTGCCAGCCACTGCGGCCATGTCCTGGCAGATCCACACAGGTGACACGAAAATGCGTCTCCAGCAACGGCAACAGCGGCTTCCAGATGCCACCATGCAGCCCCCAGCCATGCACCATCATCAGGTCCTGACCAGCACCGGAGGTGTGCGTATACAGCGCCATGTCCTAAGCGCAGCCGGAAGCCCGGCCACTCACCATAACGCCTTCAAGTGCGGCCAGCAGGCGGTCCACCTGCTGTTCACTGTGCGCTGCCGAGAACGTGATGCGCAATCGCGACTGGCCTTCAGCCACTGTCGGCGGACGAATAGCGCTGATCAGGATGCCCTGCTCACGCAGCGCCCGGCTGAGTCGCAACGCCTCGGCAGCCGTGCCGGTGATCAGCGGCTGTATCGGGGTGTGTGAATCACACAATGCCAGCCCCAGCTGCTCTGCCCCCTGACGAAATCGCTTCAGCAGCTGCTGCAATTGTTCGCGCCGCCAGTCATCCTGCTGAACCAGCCGCAGTGCCACGCGTGTTGCGCAGGCCAGCGCCGGTGGTGGCGCAGTTGTATAGATGTAAGTGCGTGCTTCCTGTATCAGCGTTTCGATCAGCTCTTCACTGCCAGCAACAAATGCACCAAAAGTGCCAAACGCCTTGCCCAGCGTCCCCATCAAAATCGGCACTTGCTCAAGGTCAAGCCCGGCCTGCGCAACCGTGCCACGTCCGCCCGGACCGGTCACGCCCAGCCCATGCGCATCATCCACCATCAGCCATGCACCATGTGCGCTGGCAGTGTCTGCCAGCTGCGGCAGTGGTGCAACGTCACCGTCCATACTGAACACGCCATCGGTTGCCACCAGCAATTCACCGGCTGCTGCATTTTGCAGACGCGTTTCAAGGTCGTCGGCGTCATTGTGACGATAACGCAGCAAGCGCGCACCACTGAGGCGCGCACCGTCCAGCAGGGAGGCATGGTTGGTATGGTCTGCAAATACACGATCACCGCGACCTAGCAAGGCGGACATAACCCCCAGGTTAGCCATGTAACCGGTGGAAAACAGCAATACCCGTGGTCGCTGCAGAAACGCCGCAAGTTCTTCTTCCAGCGCATGATGGGCACGGCTGTGCCCGGTTATTAAGTGGGCAGCACCACTGCCAGCACCGAAGTTGTCCAGCCCTTTGTGGAAGGCCTCGACGATGTCCGGGTGGTTAGCCAGTCCAAGATAATCGTTACTGCAAAAAGTCAGGTAATCCTTGCCATCAATGTGCGTGTGTACGCCCTGCGGCGTCTCGACCACCAGCCGCGAACGGTAGAGCTGTTGCTGGCTGCGCTGCTGCAGCTGTTGGGCGAGGTCTTTCATATCCGGAGAATTCAAATAAATCGTAGGAGCGGCTCGTAGCCGCGAATGGTTTTCTTCAGGCGCATGTTCGCGGCTACGAGCCGCTCCTACAAGATACCCTGTTACGCCGGATGCAAACCCAGCTTTTCAAAAAGGGCGTCATCCCTTGCGGTATCGGGGTTACCGGTAGTCAGCAACTTCTCACCATAGAAAATCGAATTCGCGCCGGCATGGAAACACAGTGCCTGCATCTCATCGCTCATTTCAGAACGACCGGCAGACAAACGCACATAGGAGGCCGGCATCAGCATGCGTGCGGTTGCAATGGTGCGCACAAACTCAATTGTGTCGATGTCCGGCTGTTCATCCACCGGCGTACCCTGCACCTTGACCAGCTGGTTGATCGGTACACTGCCCGGATGTTGCTGCAAATTGGCCAGTTCGCACAGCATCGACACACGGTCCGTGCGGCTTTCACCCATACCAACAATGCCGCCACAACAGACATTGATACCGGCATCACGCACGTGCCTGAGCGTGTCCAGGCGGTCATCGTAAGTGCGTGTCGTAATGATATCGGCATAGAATTCCGGCGAGGTGTCGAGATTATGGTTGTAATAATCCAGCCCGACCCGTTTCAGCTCAGCCGCCTGCGTTTCGTCCAGCATGCCCAGTGTCGCGCAGGTCTCCAGCCCCTCGGCACGTACCCGGTCGACCATCTCCAGCACCCGCTCAAAATTCTTGCCCTTCGGGTTGCGCCAGGCAGCACCCATGCAAAAGCGCGAGGCACCTGCCTGTTTGGCACGTTTGGCGGCCGTGACGACCTCTTCAATGTCAAGCAGGCGCTCGGGTTCCAGACCAGTGTCATAGTGCACACTCTGGGGGCAATATTTACAGTCCTCCGGACAGCCGCCCGTCTTGATACTCAGCAGGGTGCTGATCTGTACCGCATTGGGATCAAAATGCTGCCGGTGTACCGTTTGCGCCTGAAATAACAACTCGTTGAAAGGCAAATCAAATATCGCCTTAACCTCGGCGAGCGACCAGTCATTGCGCACGGCGTTTTCAGGATTTTCCGACAGACAGGCAGTTTGCGTATTCATAGTCTTGTTTCACCAGGGTTTCCAGAATCAAGACTATGGGGCCGTTCATTTTTCCTGTCAACCGGGGAAAGACAATATGGTTTACAAGCTAAACGCGATACTGGCCGCGCTGTTCCCTGGCCGTTGCCGGCTGTGCAGCAGCCGTACTCCAACCGGGCCGGGGCTCTGTCTTCCCTGCCGCAATGAGGCGCCCTGGCTGGCACACGTCTGCACCCGCTGCAGCCTGCCGCTGCCGGCCAGTTGCGATGACAGCCTCTGCGGGCGGTGCCAAAAACAGGCACCCGCATTTGATGCCACCACGGCACTGTTTCATTACCGGCCGCCGGTTGATTACCTGAT
Organism: Gammaproteobacteria bacterium; assembly: GCA_029859555.1. GTDB lineage: Bacteria > Pseudomonadota > Gammaproteobacteria > UBA9214 > UBA9214 > UBA9214. The sequence goes on along the minus strand of JAOUCV010000067.1, from coordinate 3,406 downwards.
AAAGCGACTGAAGTTTGCCGGTGAACTGGCCATCGGCCCGCTACTGTCAGGCTTACTGGCACAACGGCTGGCAGACCGTGACAGTGCCTTACCTGAATTGCTGATTCCGGTACCCCTGCACCGCTCGCGTCTACAGCAACGCGGCTTCAATCAGGCAACCGAGCTGGCACGCGTCGTCGGCCACCAGCTGGAGATCCGCAGCACGCACCGGCTGTGCCTGCGCAACCGCAAAACAGAACCGCAATCCCTGCTCACCCACAATGCACGTCGACTGAATTTACGCAACGCGTTCACGGTGACCACAGAAAAATTACCCGCACATATCGCCATCATTGACGACGTCATGACCACCGGCCACACCGCCAATGAGCTGGCACGGGCGCTGAAAGGTGCCGGCGCCAGCAAGGTCGAAGTCTGGGTTATTGCACGGGCCGGTTAAGCGGCCGGCGTGGCAAACATGTAGTCAAACAAAATACCGAGGAAGATGACCGCGCCGAACCAGTTGTTGTTGAGAAAGGCCTGGAAGCAGGCTTCACGTTCACGGAACCGTATCAGGTACTGCTGCCAACCGGCCAAACCGGCAGCAAGCAGCACCGCCAGGTAATAGATCAGGCCGAGATCCGCCTGCTGACCGATCATTAACAGACTGGCCAGTAACATCACCTGAATAATCGCAATAATCTGGCGATCCGAGTCACCAAACAGGATTGCCGTTGATTTCAGCCCCAGCACCCGGTCATCCTCGCGATCTACCATGGCATAGAGGGTGTCATAAGCCGTTGCCCACAATATCGTGGCCACAAACATCAGCCAGGCCACCTGCGGCACGCTGCCCGTCTGTGCAGCAAAGGCCATGGGAACCGACCAGCCGAACGCGATACCGAGAAACACCTGCGGCAGATGGGTGACACGCTTCATGAACGGATAAATGGCGGCAAGCAATACGCCGATCACCGACAGGCCAACTGTCAGCAGGTTCAATTGCAGCACCAGCAGCAGCGCCAGCAGGCATAAAATCACGAACAGTACCTTTGCCTCCCCGGTACTGACCCGGCCAGCCGTCAATGGCCGGTTCTGGGTGCGTGACACATGGCGATCAAAATCACGATCGGCATAGTCATTGATTACGCAACCGGCAGAACGCATCAGCACAACGCCGGCCACAAATATCAGCAATATCTTTGGGTCCGGATTACCGCCGCTGGCGATCAGCAAGGCCCATAGCGTCGGCCACAACAGCAGAAAAATACCGACCGGCTTGTCCAGCCGCATCAGACTGGCATAGTCACGCAAGCGTGTTAATTTCGATGAGGACGTCGTCATGATTTTATGTCGCATTAATATACAGGGTTATCTTTCAGCTGCCTCTCCAGCTTGGCAGCATCGGGCTGGCAGCAGGGAAATCCGGTAAAAATATCTCACTGACCAGCAGCGGCTTGCCGGAGAGCCAGAACACCGAACGCCGACCCCAGATCGATGCAGGCTGGTGCCGCGTGTGCGCGGTGGCAGCAGCGAAGACAGCCTGCCCCGGAAAAATTTCCGCCAACTCCAGCATGCCGCGGCGCATACCCGGGTCGGCAAACAGCACGCCGCCCAGTGGCCGTGTACCCAGACCGGTAAGCTGCTGCAATTTACCACGCAATGATGATGCCGGTATCACTGTGCGTGCATAAACCCAGGGCTGTTTACCACACAACAGCAGTACCTGCCTGATAACCGCCATCTCCCTCGGTTGCATAGCCAGCGCCTGCGTTTCATCCAGGCGGGGTACGCTCTGCAACTGTGACAGAACCTGCACCCTGAACCCGCAGGGAGGCTTCCCGGGACAAAGCTGCTGCAGGCGCAGGGTCAGCGACTCCCGGTCAAGCAACCAGTCAGCCAGGTCAGCGGGTATGCGGCGGCGCAGGAAATTGCGGTGCGGTTTCCAGCGGGCAGCGCGGTTATGCGGGGTTATGGTATCCAATTGTTCATTCAGGTGCAGTTCAGACAGGCAAGACTATCACAGGATATTGCAGCAGTTGCCGTTGTAAATATTCTGCAGGAACGGGTCTCAACTTATACCTCGCCGTAATTTACCGCCTCACCCAGCCAGCGACGAATCAGCGGGGAGACGTTATCCGGGGCATCTGCCAGCAACTGACTGGCCACCTGTTCAACCGCACCCAGCAGCGCTTCATCGCGCAACAGGTCGGCAATATGGAACTGCATTTCACCGGTCTGGCGGGTACCCAGCACTTCACCGGGACCGCGCAATTCCATGTCCCGGCGTGCGATTTCGAAACCGTCCCCGGTCTCGCGCAATACCGCAAGTCGCTGGCGCCCGGATTCGGAAAGTGGTGGCTGGTACAGCAACACACAACTGCTCTGGCGGCTGCCACGGCCGACACGGCCGCGTAGCTGGTGCAATTGCGCCAGCCCCAGCCGTTCCGGATTTTCAATAATCATCAAAGAAGCATTTGGCACATCGACACCCACTTCAATGACGGTTGTTGCCACCAGCAAGTCCAGCTTACCCGTCTTGAAAGCCGCCATCAGGGTTTCCTTTTGCGCCGCCTTCAGCCGTCCGTGCACCAGTCCGATACGGGTCTCCGGCAAACAGTCGGCAAGAAACTCTGCGGTTTTTTCTGCCGCCTGGCATTGCAGCACATCCGACTCTTCAATCAGGGTGCAAACCCAGTAAGCCTGCTGCCCCCCGGCGCAGGCCTTGCGCACCGACTGTATCACTTCATCACGCCGCTCCTGGCTGAGCGCCACGGTTTTTACCGGCTGCCGCCCGGGTGGCAGCTCGTCAATCACCGAGGTATCCAGATCTGCATACACCGTCATCGCCAGCGTGCGCGGGATCGGTGTTGCCGTCATCACCAGCTGGTGCGGACGCTGGCCTGCCTGCCGCCCCTTGTCACGCAACGCCAGACGCTGGTGCACACCGAAGCGATGTTGCTCGTCGATGATGACCAGCCCGAGGCTGGCAAACTCCACCTCGGCCTGAAACAGCGCATGCGTACCGACAATAACCGCAGCGGCGCCGCTGCTGATTGCCTGCAAGGCAGACGCGCGCGCCTTGCCCTTCAATTTCCCGGCATGCCAGACCACGGCGACACCCAGCGGCTGCAACCAGTCACTGAAACTGAGGAAATGCTGTTCCGCCAGCAACTCGGTCGGCGCCATTAATGCCACCTGGTAACCGGCCTGCACCACGCTCAGTGCCGCGCAGGCAGCTACTACTGTTTTACCGGAGCCAACGTCACCCTGCACCAGCCGCGCCATCGGATGCGTATGCGCAAGGTCCTCACGGATATCGTTGATCACCCGTTGCTGTGCGCCGGTCAGCGTAAACGGCAAGGATGCCAGAAATTTCTCTGCAAGCGCAGATTTGCCGGCAAAAGCAACCGCCGAGGTATGTTCT
>JAOUCV010000376.1 GCA_029859555.1 Gammaproteobacteria bacterium | reverse complement strand
GATGTGAGCTATTGAGCGCGCTTGTGGAGAGACGTGTGGCGAGTTTGACACTGTCAAGTGTATGCAGCCAGTCAATATTTCCTGCTATCATTTTTGCCTTGTTGCTTTGCAGGTGTCCGATAAAATGCCATTCAATATCAGGATTTTTTATCTGCTCCTGTTTTGAAAGCGCCTCCTGTACGGTGTTCTCTCCAAAACGGTGCTGCCCGGCAGACAATGCCCACTGCAGGTAGCGGGCGGGCATGTACTTGGAAACAGCTATCAGGCGTATATCATCGATGGTGCGTCCTGATTGCCTCGCTGCCTCCTGCATGCGTCCATGCACAGCATTGAGGTTTTGCTCTATATCCCCAGCAGTCAGGCGCATGGGCCTGCCACTATATTTCTTGGGCTGCCATCCAGCCAGGCCCTGATATTTTCAGCCAGTTCATTGACAAGTGCCTGTCGTGCCGCAACGCCAGCCCATGCAATGTGTGGAGTGATAACCAGGTTGGGAATGGCCGAATCCAGTAACGGATTGCCAGAACGGGGGGGTTCTTCACTCAGTACATCAATGGCAGCACCGGCGATCTCGCCACACAGCAACGCGCTGGCCAGGGCTGCTTCGTTGACAATGCCACCACGGGCCGTGTTGATGAGCAGTGCGCTGGTGCGCATCTGTTTAAGTTCGTGCCGGTCAATGAGATCAAATGTTGCTTCTACCAGTGGGCAGTGCAAGCTGACGATGTCCGACTCCGCCAGCAGTTGCTGCAGCGGTACCCGTCCGGATGGCGGCGGCCCTTTTGTACCGGGACGTTGTGCAACCAGTATTTTCATGCCAAATACTTCACCCATTCGTGCGACCGCTTTTCCCAGTTCACCAAATCCGATAATACCCAGCGTCTGTCCGGCAAGCTCCCTGACAGGATGATCAAGCAGGCAAAAAGAGGGTGCACGCGCCCAGTCACCTTCAGCGACTGAGGACTGGTATTTTTGGTGTTGGCGGGTGAAGGCGAGCATCATGGAAAACACATGCTCCAGCACCGATGTGGTGGCATAGGCACGTACATTACATACGCTAATACCGCGCTCGACGGCGCTGTTCAGGTCAATGTGGTTGGTGCCGGTTGCGGCGACACAGATAAGCCGCAGGGTGTCGGTTGCAAGCAGTATATCCCTGTCCAGTGGTATCTTGTTGGTGACAACCACTTCTGCATTGCTGACCAGTGCTGTTAACTCGCCGGGGTCTGCTTGTCCGGGCAAAGACCAGTGATCCAGGGTTGCGGTCAGCGGCTGCAGATCCAGGTCATCCGGCCCAACGGTACTGGTATCAAGAAAGACGCCGCGCATCGGATCGGAAGCTGTGCGCTAGTCGTTGCCCAGCATTCCCTGCTTCAGTGAATCGCTTACCGGGTGTGAGCCGATCCAGACTTTCAGCAATGAACGGTAAAAGTCATTCCCCTCGACAGCGCCACGCCATTCACCGTTGACTCGTACCGCTGTGCCGGTACCAGGGATATAGTCGATACTGAGTTCATCACCCTTGTGCAGGGTCTGGAACAGGCTGTTGAATTGTTCCAGGCGCGGCTTCAGGGCCTGCATCTCGGCGTCCGGGAGATTTGCTTCGAGGCCATCATTCCAGCCGTCGGTGATTTTTTTCTTGCTGACTTCACCGTAAAGAATGTGCATGAGGACACTGGCAGGCCCGTCATCACCGAGTATCGCGTTCGCGTCTGATGTCCTGGCAGGTAAATAGAGTGCGCCGATGTAAATATCAAGAAAGAACTTCTCACGAATACCGGTACCATTAAGAACCAGCACGGTGTCATTATTGGCAAGTTCCAGTGTATCCGGAATGACGACGCCTTCAACTTGCTTTGCGGCAAGGGACGTGCTGAATATGAAAAGGCAGAACAAAAGAATGCTGGCAGGTTTATGCATGGTATCCCCCGATGTTGGTGGTTTGTATTTTTACTTGCGCGCCGGATGGCGGAAAATGTCCTCGACATGAACCGGAAAATGGCTGTTTTTTGTATCGTTATAATAACGTTCCAGGGTGAGCCTGACGACCGGAAAGGCAAGTTCATCCCAGGGTATTTCATGTTCAAGAAACAGCCTGACATCCAGGCTTTCCGCGCCTGCATGGTAGTCTTCAGCGGCAAGTTGCGCACGGAACATCATGTAGACCTGATTAATCTGCGGGATACTGAATACGCCGTATAGCGCCATATCCTTAACAACAGCGCCGGCTTCTTCCTGTGTTTCGCGGGCAGCAGCCTGTTCGGTTGATTCTCCGTTTTCCATGAAACCTGCAGGCAGGGTCCACAGTCCATAACGGGGCTCAATAGCGCGGCGGCACAGCAGCAAGCGGTTTTCCCATACAGGTACACAGCCAGCGACGATTTTCGGGTTCTGGTAATGGATGGTTTCGCAGGCATCACAAACATAGCGTTGGCGGTTATCGCCTGCAGGAATCTTCTCGATCACCCGGGTGCCACAGTTGCTGCAATAGATCATTTGATTCCAGAATGGATAGACAGGTTGTTCTGAATAGTACTTAAAGATAATAGTAAAAGCCACGCACGGTGGAGAATATGATTATATCACCGGGAATCTCGTGAGCAGCCCGGTTTTGTGCGTAGCGGCCGGTGACAATAACAATCACGTAGTTGTATTAATTTTTTATCATGCATGTTCGGGAGGGGTAAACAA
>JAOUCV010000375.1 GCA_029859555.1 Gammaproteobacteria bacterium | reverse complement strand
GACAAGCTGCTGGTTATTGACGGATCCTTCCCCGGCAAGGCGATCGTCATTACCGGTGGCCGCAATATTTCACTGTCATACTACGGTATCAAGGCCGACGGCTCGGAAGATCCCGGCACTTACCGCGATGTGGAAATTCTCATCAAGTCACAGTCGTCGGATAGCTTTTCTGAACCCACTGTTGGTGACACCAGCACCATTTACTACAGTCTGCTGTTTCTGCACCGTGGGAACAAGCGGCTTCTGCCTGTGTACTATGATGATCCTGAAGCGCCCGGCGAGAGCGTTGATTCATTCCATGCTGATCGCGAACGCGCACAGCAGGACCTGGCTTTCATAAAATCAATACCGGCGGTCATGCGTGCCATGACCGATATGCCGGAATATATGAACAGTGGTTTCCACGACGCCGATGTATTGCTGGCCCACGAGCTTGCCAATCTGACCAACCGGAACGTAGTGACAGAGGTTGAGAAGAATCTCGAAGATAACCCGAACTCCATCATATATATCTTCGACAAATACCGGAAAGACAACTCACCCAAAGGTACAGTGCGCATCGTCACACCCTACCTGTTTATCGCAAAGCATTACGATGCCGACGGCAATGTTATTTATGATGGTGCAGCCGAAATGCATAAATGGTTAAGCGAAGATCCGAACAACAAGTTGGAAATTGTCACCAACTCGGTGCTCACCAGCGATAACTTCATGGCCCAGTCGATGATTGATATGGATGTCGGACCACGTCTGTTGTTGACACCGGAACTGGAAACGGCCTGGTTGTCCAGTCTGAAGACGGGTGAGTTAAATGAAACGGTCGTTGCCAGTGATGCCTGGCTGCGACAGGTAAATAATCCGCAAATCTTCATCTACGAGACCGGCAAGCTGGATGCAGCGGTGCTGGGTGACGGCACGGCCAATTACGGGAAGCTGCACGCAAAGTTTTTCGTGGGGCGTACAGCCGGGTTTGTTGGCACGGCAAATTTTGATTATCGTTCTCGCCTGTTTAACAATGAAATGGGTTTTTTCTGCAAGAGCGATGCGGTGCAGCAGGATCTCATCGAAATGTTTGAAGATCTGAAGGCGAGTTCCTATCGCTGGGGGACGCCGGAATGGCTGGAAATGCGCAAGCAGGTCATGAACCTCGGAGGGATGAAAGGCTGGTCTACCCGCAATCAGCGATTCATATTCAAGTTTATGCGTGCAACCGGGATTGATTGGCTGATTTAGAATTAGTCCCATCGACTGCCGGGCTTGCTCTCCTTCCAGGCGTTCATCCCGTCTGACGTAAATATTCGAACGAACTGTATAATCTTGTCATCAAAAAACATTACGGATAATCTATTCGGCAATGCCAAATCACATACAAGCCTTTTACCTCCTGGTTATTACCTTGGCCACGCAAATCAGGAATGGGACGCGATTAATAAGTCTGATGCAGGTTAGGACTGCTGCTTAAGGAATTATTTAAAGTTGTAAAATGTTATTTACTTTTTTTAATTAGAATTATCTGCCATGGTCTCTCATTAAGGTATGTAATAATCACGGAATGCGATAGTGTGAGCACATATCCAATCCTGCTGCTACTGATATGCATGTTGCTGGCAACCCCCGGACAGGCGGCTGACTTTCGTGCAGGACAGGTCGAGGGCCTGTTTGACCTTACGCTTGCCTATGGGCTGGGTGTACGTCTCGATGATGTCGATAAAGATCTGGTTGCAATCGCCAATGGCGGGGAAGCGAAAAACGCCAACAAGGATGACGGCAACCTGAACTATAAAGATGGCATTATTTCCAATGCCGTGCGACTCAACGCTGACCTGACACTGGCCTGGCAGAACTTTGGTGCCTATGTCCGTGGTTTCGCCTACTACGATTACGAGAATGAGCACGAGGACCGTGACCGTACCCCCCTGAGTTCTGACGCAAAGGATATCCTTGGCAAGGATGCCGACTTCCTTGACTACTATCTTTCGGCAAGTTTTTCTGTTGGAAACATTCCACTGTTCTTCCGGCTTGGCGATCAGGTGGTGAACTGGGGAGACAGCAACTTTCTCCGTAATGGTATTGACGTTATCAATCCGTTCGACCTGGCGGCACTTAACCAGCCCGCAGTTCCGGTACGCGATCTGCGTATTCCGCAGGGCATGTTCTGGGGGGCGGCTAATGTTACGGAGAATATAGCGTTCGAGGGGTATTACCAGTACGAGTGGGAACCGGCCCGTTTACCTCCGGTTGGCAGTTATTTTTCCACCAACGATCTGCTTGGTGGTGACGGTGTCAATTTCAGCATGCTGGGCGCCGGTGGCTATTCTGATCTGGGTACCAACCTTGATAGCGCATTCGGGCTGCCGCCGGGCACGCTTGGTTTTGATCGTGACTTCTTCAGGATTCCGGGTGCCGGCACCCGCGATGCCAGTGACCAGGGCCAGTTTGGTCTGAGTGTCTCGCTGATTCCCGAAGACACCAATGCAACCAATTTTACCGCCTACCTGATTCGCTATAACAGCCGCTTGCCGCTGATAAGCGGCTTGACCGCAGATCAGCGTGCCGTTGACCAAACGACACAGGCACAGGTCGATGCGCAGGCGGCAAGCCTGGTCCCGGCTTATGAATCAACCGGGCTGACACCGGAAGAGGCAGCCGGTGAGGCTTCCCGGACTTCGGAGGCACTGACGACCAGTCAATA
>JAOUCV010000374.1 GCA_029859555.1 Gammaproteobacteria bacterium | reverse complement strand
GGGTAACTGTTTTGTGCAACTCAGTGACAGTTGCAGCGTTCGCTTGCCGTGCATGATTTCAGTGTTTAGTGGCGTAACTCCCAGTGGTTCGCCGTCCAGCTGTACGTCGGCACCGGCCGGTTCTGACAGCAGCTGCACCGTGGCCCACCCGGGTTGCAGTTGGTAGGAGAATTGTTGTTGCTCGCCCAGCCCGGCAATGTCCACTTCTGCGGTAACCGGCAGGTAACGTCCGGTTTCGATACGCAGCTGATGCCTGCCGCGCGGCATCGCGGTGATACCCCCAGCATCCGTTTCAAATACCGTCTCGCCTGCAAAGACCTGATAGTCGACCGCTGGATCCAGTTCAATTTTGACGCGACCCGGCAGCGGCTGCAGTTGCAGCTGAAAATCCTGAAACTCGCCCATGTTAATCACGATTGGTTGTTGCAGCGGAAAGTAGCCTGGCAAGGATGCGTTTACCGTGTAGCGACCGGGCAAGGCCAGCAGCCGTTCACCCACCGTCACGGCAGGCGGGAATCCCTGCAGTGATTGTGCCGCAGGTGGCGGCGAAATGCTGATTGCGACCGGTGTCGCCAGCAGCACAAACGCAGTCGCCAGCAACAGCACCACAAAGGCAGCCAGCGCAGGCCAGCGCCATTTTTTATAGGCAGACCCGGTCGCCGGCGTCACCGCAACATCCGGCATCGCCGCTGGCGGCGTGACCGCAGTGTCCTCTGCCTGTGAGGGTGGTGGCTGGTCCGGTGGCACCAGCGTGGCAGCGGCTGCCCGGCGCCGAACAGAGACAAATACCTGGTCACCCTGCACCTGCCAAAGCAGCAGTGCTTCACCCGCCTGCACTTCATCACCTGACTTTAACCAGGTTGAGCCATTCAGATACTCATGGTTATGAAACAATTCAACAGCAGCATCTGTAGCCGGTTGTATATAAGGATGACTCTCGGCGATCGCAATGTGGGCGACAACCACGTCAGCCGCAACATCCGGCAGGATAATATCGCCCGTCGCGATACCACCCAGTGACAGCGGAAAATCCGACTCGTCCAGACGACGCTCACCACGTTCGTCATGAATAACAAACAGGCGGCTCAAATCCGCTCCTCACAGACTATCAGTTGCGACACGGAGGCACTGCCGGGGGCAACTGTCATTGACTTGCGCACATCGCGATAACCCTGGCGTGAGCCGGTGACTGTGTAATTTCCCGGCAACAATTGCAGCTGGTGTTCTACAAAACGTCCCAGCTTGCCGACATGATAAATTGCCACCTCGGTCTCGCCGTCAGAGCGCAACTGCACCGCTATCGGCGTAGAAGCCTGCGAAACCAGTGTCTGCAAGGCAGCAATCTTGCGCGCCAGTAGCGGCTCATCCGCCGGGGCAGCACTGGCCGCCGCTAACAGGGTACGGGCATTTGCCAGTGGTTCGGGCGAATAAACCCGCTCCGGTTTATCCAGGTAATGATCAAACTGCGCATGCAACTTCAGTCTTTGACTGGCCTGCGTCTTGCCATCCTGCGCAAAACCGGCGCTACCATCCAGTCTCAGCACGCGCGCGTACAGGTCAAAAGCTGCCTGCCAGTTTTCTGCTGCCACCTGCAGCGCCGCCTCACGTCGCAAGCGTGTCAGTTGTGCCTGCAATCGCGCCTGCGCCAGTCGTTGCCTTGCATCGCTAACTGCCACCGCATCCGGCTGCAGTTTTTCCGCTTTGGCCAGCGCCTTGCCGGCATCATTCAAACGTCCTGCATCAAGCGCCGTCAGCGCCTCTGACATGGCAACACCAAAAGCAGTAGCTGCCAGCTGATCCTCAAGCTGCTTGATCGCCAGGGTCGCCGGTTGAAAGTCCGCATCAAGAGAAGCCGCCTGCCGGTAGGCAAGCAATGCCTTCGCCGGATCATCACTTGCCTGTGCCTGCTTCCCGGCAGCCATCGCCTGCAGAACCTCTTCGCGCACTGCTGCTCTTGCCAGTCCACGGGTCGCTGCCTCGTGTTGCGGTTCTATCAGCAGCGCCTGCTGAAAATGCTCTGTTGCCGTTGTTATTGCACCGCCTGACAGCGCCTGCTCAGCCGCCGCCAGGGCTGCGGACAGTCGCGCCTCACGCCCCGCAGCAAGCTGCTCCAGACGCTGGCGTGCCTGTGTGTAACTGGCAGTCGCCCCGGGATATTGTCGCTGTGCCATTTGCCGTGAACCGGTCGCGGCCGTGGTCGCCGCCTGACTCCAGTCCGGTTCACCCCAGCGTGATACCTGCTCAAGTTCCAGTTTTGCGCGTAGCTGTAAATATTCCTGCATTGCCTGTGCGGCCTCGTCACCCTGCACCTGTGGCACAACCGCTGTGACTGGCTCCACTGGCACGGGCGGCGGCTGACTGACGAGCGCGGGTAAAGCGAGCACCACCAGCAAGCCCACAATCAGTACCGCCGCCAGCGACAACCATAAACCCCGGTAACCTGGCGTCTCGGCAGAACTGCCGGGCCTGTCACTCCCGGGGGGATGTAAATCCGGCGTCACAGGATTGCGACCACGCTGGTTATCAGACGACACAACAGGCCGCCCTCAGGGAACTGCAAAACCGGTCTCGGAGGCATAGATACGTTTCAGCAGTCCACGCCACTGCGCATACTGAACCTCGGCAGAGCCGGTTAACTCGTGTATCTCGCCCTCCACCTCAACTACCAGCGGTTTGGCTTCTGAAGAAAAAGACTCATCCAGCTCGATAATT
>JAOUCV010000066.1 GCA_029859555.1 Gammaproteobacteria bacterium | reverse complement strand
CGAGGAGTTCCGCAGTGACCGCATTGTCTTTAACCTGAAGAATAATACCGTCAATGCCGGCGGCAACAATCCCGGTGACCGCGTCCGCATCACCCTGCAGCCCGGCAGTAAAAAAGACGAGCAACTCCCCGCTCCGCCGCCATGAGTGTACTAAACGCCATCAAACTGGGTAAAAGCTACCAGTCACGCCGCGTGGTTGATGAGGTTTCTCTGAGCGTCAGCAGCGGTCAGGTGGTTGGACTGCTGGGACCCAACGGTGCCGGCAAGACGACCTGCTTTTACATGATTGTCGGCCTGGTACCCTGTGGTGAAGGCAGCATCGAGATTGATGACGTCGATCTGACCGGCCAGCCGATGCACCTGCGCGCCTTGCACGGTCTCGGCTACCTGCCACAGGAAGCCTCGGTTTTCAGAAAGCTGTCGGTGGCCGACAACATCATGGCAGTGCTTGAACTGCGCAAGGATCTGAACAAGGCACAACGCAAGCAGACACTGGAATCGCTGTTGCATGAATTACATATCGGGCACCTCGTTGACCAGCCGGGTGTCAGTCTCTCCGGTGGCGAACGGCGACGCGTTGAAATTGCCCGTGCCCTGGCAGCCAATCCACGCTTTATCCTGCTGGATGAGCCATTTGCTGGGGTAGACCCGATCTCGGTGGTGGATATCCAGAACATTATTCAGCAGCTGTCTGAACGCGACATCGGTATCCTTATTACTGACCACAATGTGCGCGAAACGCTGGGCATTTGCCACCATGCCTATATACTCAATGAAGGTCGCGTAATTGCCGCAGGATCGCCAGATGTTGTCCTTAATAATCAACATGTAAGAGACGTCTACCTGGGCAGTGATTTTCGTCTCTAAATGAGGGTCAGGATACAATAAGGATTGTATGGCACGGAAAATGCTCTATACTTTTACTAAGGATATTTTGACAGCCGGATGTCTCTAGAAAAACATATATGAAGCAATCACTTCAACTCAAAATTGGTCAACATCTGACCATGACCCCGCAGTTGCAACAGGCGATTCGTCTGCTGCAGCTCTCAACCCTGGAATTGCAGGCGGAAGTTCAGGATGCACTGGAATCAAATCCAATGCTGGAGCAGGATGAGGGGAACACCGAGGCACCCGAAAAAGATCCTGCCGTAAATAACACGGAAGCGGATGCGGCCGCCCCGGCCAAAGAAGGCGAAGTTGACAACATTCCTGAAGACCTGCCTATCGACAGCAGCTGGGAAGACGTATTTGATACCGGCGCGACCACCTACAGCGCGCCGGAAGGTGATGGCACACGCGACCTGCTGGAGAGAGTCACTGTCAGCAGCGGCAGTCTGCGCGACCACCTGGTGTGGCAGCTGGAACTGACACACTTTTCTGACAGCGATCAACATATTGCACGCATTATCATTGATTCAATAGATGATGATGGCTACCTGCCGGTCAGCACAGAAGACATTCACAGTAACCTCGACGCGCGCCTGGAGATCGACCACGATGAGGTCGAAGCCGTGCTGCACCGTATTCAGCAGTTCGACCCGATAGGCGTTGGCGCACGCAATCTGCAGGAAAGCCTGCAAACACAACTGCAACACTTTGATCCGGACACACCGTGGCTGAAAGAAGCAAGGATACTGCTGCGCAACTATTTCAACCTGCTCAGCAATCGTGACTACACCCGCCTCGGCAGAAAACTGAAATTGCCTACTGATGACCTGCAACATGTCATCCACCTGATTCAGTCGCTGAACCCGCGCCCCGGCTCACGTTTCAACACCACGGAACCTGAATACATTGTCCCGGATGTGTTTGTCACCCAGAAGAACGGTAAATGGAAGGTGGAACTCAACATTGATTCCATGCCCAAGCTGCGCATCAACAGCATGTACGCAAAACTGATCAAACGCGGCAGTGACAGCAAGGATAATACTTTCCTGCGCGACAATTTGCAGGAGGCGCGCTGGTTTCTGAAGAGCCTGCAGAGCCGGCATGAGACCCTGATGAAAGTCGCTACCTGCATCGTTGACCGCCAACAGGGCTTTTTCGAACATGGCGAGGAAGCCATGAAGCCCATGGTACTGCGCAGTATTGCCGAGACCATTGAAATGCATGAGTCTACCGTTTCGCGCGTTACCACCAGAAAATACATGCACACACCCAGCGGCATCTATGAATTCAAATATTTCTTCTCCAGCCATGTCAGCACTGAGGCCGGCGGAGAATGTTCGGCTACAGCCATCCGCGCCATCATCAAAAAACTGGTTGCGGCCGAAAACCCGGCGAAACCACTCAGCGACAACAAGATGGCCGCGGTACTCGCCGAACAGGGTATCAATGTAGCAAGGCGGACTATTGCCAAGTACCGGGAATCGCTCTCGATTTCACCATCCAATGAACGTAAACGCCTAGCCTAGGCACCAACACAGGAGCATCACTATGCAAATAAACCTGTCAGGACACCATGTAGACATAACAACACCCTTGCGTGATTACGTAACCAGCAAGATGGAACGACTGGAACGTCATTTCGATCAGGTTACAGATATTCATGTTGTCCTAGGCGTAGAAAAACTGCGCCACAAGGCTGAAGCCACCATGCACATCAGCGGTGGAGATATCTTCGCCGACTCAGTTGAAGAGAACATGTACGCCGCCATCGACGGCCTGGTCGACAAGCTCGACCGGCAACTGAAAAAACACAAGGAAAAGATCACTGACCATCATCGCAGCGAGGGATCAATAGCAAGAGAGCTGTAAGCCCAGCCGGCAACCTGCCGGCCTTGCAGTACTCATAACTAACATCATGAACATTACAGATCTTTTAATACCGGAACGCGTTACTTGCTGTCGCGATGTTGGCAGCAAGAAACGCTTGCTGGAACATACCAGCGAATTACTGGCAAGCAGCTCCATTCTGCTTTCAAAGAATGAAATTTTTGATGCCCTCCTCAGCCGGGAAAAACTCGGCAGTACCGGGCTTGGCAACGGTGTTGCCATCCCGCATGGCCGCATGGCATCACTGGAGAAGCCGGTGTGTGCATTCGTAAAACTGGACACCCCGATAGATTTTGATGCCTCTGACGGGCAGCCTGTCGACCTGATTTTTGCCCTGCTGGTTCCGGAAGACTCAACGGAAGAGCACCTGCAGGTTCTGTCAACCATTGCGGAAATTTTCAGCAATGCCGGCATCAGCATGGCGTTACGGCAATGCGACACCGACAGCTGTCTGCTGGAGCAACTGAGCCTGTGGGAGGCACAGCGAATTTCTGCATGAGCATGACGCTGGAAATCAAAACCCTGTACAAGGCCCTTCAGGAAAAACTCGGGCTGGTGTGGATAAGCGGCGAGCAATACTGCGAAAGTACGCTGCACTCGAACAAGGACGACTCACACGAAATATCACTGGTCGGCCATCTCAACCTTATTATCCGGCACCGTGTTCAAATCATCGGCAAGCGGGAACTGGAATACCTCGACTCACTGAAGAAGAATTCCCGCAAGGATGCTGTCGGCCAGTTGTTTTCAGGACAGTCAACACTGGTCGTGATAGCAAACCGCTTGCCGGCACCGGACGACCTGCAGGAGATGGCGATGACCAGCCGGGTTCCGCTGCTCTCCAGCAGCCTGCCCAGTCAGGAAACCATCGAGAACCTGCAGCACTACCTGGCGAATTACTTTGCCGAAAAAATCACCCTGCACGGTGTCTTTATGGAAGTCATGGGTACCGGTGTCCTGATAACCGGCGATCCCAGTATCGGCAAAAGTGAACTGGCACTGGAACTGATTACCCGCGGCCACCGGCTGATTGCCGATGACGCAACCGAGTTTTCGCGTATTGCACCCGACACCCTGCTCGGCAGCTGCCCGGAGATGCTGCGCGATTTTCTGGAAGTGCGTGGCCTTGGCATATTAAACATTCGCGCCATGTTCGGTGCCAGCGCCATCAAACAGCATCGCAATCTGCGCCTGATCGTTGTCCTGCAGCAACTGGAAAATGCCACCCAGATGGATCGGCTGCATGGCAGCAAGCAGATGCGCAAAATACAGGAAGTCAATATCCCCGAGATCACCCTGCCGGTGGGGGCCGGCAGAAACCTCGCGGTACTGCTGGAAGCTGCGGTGCGCAACCACATCCTGAATATCAAGGGATATGATGCCAGCCAGGCCTTTATTGACCGTCAGAAACGACGCCTTGAAAACGCCCACCAATGAACATGTCCATCATCAGCGGCCTGTCCGGCTCCGGCAAGAGTGTCGCATTGCATGCGCTGGAAGACATGGACTATTACTGTATCGACAACCTCCCTGTTGGACTACTGGAAGCCTTCGCCAGCGAGATTCGTGAACAAACCCTGTCCGATGGCCGCAATGTCGCTGTTGGCATTGATGCACGCAATCACCCGGACCAGCTGAGCAACTTCCCGAAAATCATTGCCAGCCTCAGAAGCAAGGGAATTATCTGCAATATCCTGTTCCTGCAGGCAGATGACGCCACGTTGCTGAAAAGATTCAGCGAGACCCGTCGCAAGCACCCGCTGTCCGGGGCCGACACACCGTTGGCAGACGCCATCAGCCGGGAGCGCAATCTGCTCGGTCCGATGGCTGCCAATGCAGATATGTTTATCGACACCAGCCGCACCAATGTACATCAACTGCGCGACCTGGTAATGGAATCTCTGGGGAAAAACCAGAAAACCGGCTTCTTGATGCTGTTACGGTCATTCGGATACAAACACGGCATTCCGGGCGATGCCGACTTCGTCTTTGATGCCCGCTGCCTTCCCAACCCCCACTGGCAAGCAGACCTGCGTAATCTGACCGGCAAGGACAGCGCGGTGGCTGACTACCTCGAACAGGAAGAAGTCGCACGCCTCTACTATCAGCAGCTGGAAGACTTTCTGACCAGCTGGGTGCCCCACTTTCAGGCAGACAACCGCAGCTACCTGAGTATCGCCATCGGTTGCACGGGCGGACAGCACCGTTCCGTGTACCTGGTCGAGCGACTGGCCCGCGAACTCGGAAGCAAGCTATGTGACATTGTTACAAGACACAGGGAACTTGAATGAAAACCGGCCTGCTACTAATCACTCACGGAAATGTTGGCCGTGATATGCTGGACACCGTCACTGAAATACTCGGCAACTGCCCGTTACCTGCCGAGGCCATCGCCGTGCGCTCGGGTGATGATCCTGACCTGCTGTTCGAGGCAGCCAGCCGGCTTGCCAGCGAACTTGATCAGGGTGATGGCGTGCTGGTACTGACCGATCTGTATGGCAGCACACCCAGCAACATTGCTACCCGGCTCACCGGCATGCACAACCTGCGTGTTATTTCAGGCGCAAATATTCCCATGCTGATACGCATTTTTAACTACCCGGAACTGGCTATGGCAGGACTCTGTGAAAAGGCCATAAACGGCGCGCACGACGGCATTATTGTCAGCACCGGAAAAGAGGCCTCCTGACATGCAGGAAAGACCGGTCACCATCATTAACAAACTCGGCCTGCATGCGCGTGCGGCAGCCAGATTCGTCACTGTCGCCTCATCGTTTTCCAGCAGCATCGATATCACCAAAGACGGGCAGAAGGTCAATGGCAAGAGCATCATGGGCGTCATGATGCTGGCTGCGTCACGTGGTACCGAGCTGATTATCATAACCGACGGCAGCGATGAAGTAGAAGCTGCTGACAGTCTTGCCGGACTGGTAACCGACCGCTTCGGCGAGCAGGAATAGCTCCCGCCCGGCGAGCCAGGGCCCGGGCCACACAGACTGAAGGAAATCAACGGCACATGAGCCTGTCACTTTCCGGCATAGGAGTATCCCGCGGCGTTGCCATCGGCAAGGCACATATCATTCTGCGTGGCAGTATCGAGGTACTTGAAAGCACCATTCCCGAGCACCTCATCGACAACGAAATTGCACGCTTTCTCAGCGCTGTCGACAGTGCCCGACTGCAACTGCAGGCGATCCAGAAACGCATTCCCGCGAATACCGGCGTCGATATTGCAGCTTTCATCGAAACGCATCTGCTGATGCTGGATGATGCAATGCTGGTAACCATTCCGGTGGATCTTATTCGCGAGCATCATTGCAATGCCGAATGGGCCCTGAAGTTACAACGTGACGCCGTCGTCAGTGTGTTTGAAAAAATGGATGACGCCTACCTGCGTACACGTCGTGACGATATCGACCACGTCATTAACCGCATTCAACGCTTTCTGCTGGACAGCAGCCAGAGTGATGACCAGGGCGAAAACATCGTCATGGATAATGCCATCGTGCTGGCATATGACCTCACCCCGGCAGAATCGGTCATGCTCGAACACCAGGGTATCAAGGCATTTGCGACCGAGTGCGGCGGCCCGCTTTCGCATACCGCCATCCATGCACGCAGCATGCAGATACCGGCAATGGTTGGCACGCACGGTCTGCAACGCTATATCCAGGATGGCGAGACCGTTATCCTTGACGGTCTGCAGGGCGTATTGATCGCCGCTGCAGATGAGCAGATGCTTGACTACTATCGCGAGCGACAGGAGAAGGAACTGCAACGCCAGATTGAACTGGCAATGCTGATAGACACGCCGGCTGTGACACGCGACGGCACCGCTGTCAGACTGATGGCAAATATCGAGTTACCGGAAGACATCGACGCCGTCAGTCGCACCAGTGCCAACGGGGTCGGCCTGTACCGCACCGAATTCCTGTACATGAACCGCCTGCAGCCACCGGACGAAGAAGAGCAGTATGACTGTTACGTCGGCGTTATCGAGGCTCTCAAGGGCAAGCCCCTGACCATACGCACACTGGACATGGGCGCTGACAAACAGGCCGGGGGCATCGGCGTTGCCAGCAACCCGGCACTGGGTCTGCGTGCTATCCGGCTGTGCCTGAAAAATCGCTCACAGTTCACACCCCAGTTGCGCGCCATCCTGCGAGCCTCTGCGCATGGCCCGGTACGGTTGATGATACCGATGCTATCCAACACCAGTGAACTGCACGAGGTGCTGGCATTGATAAACGACACAAAAATCTCGCTGCAGCGTGAATCACTGGGGTTTGCAGCGGATATACAGATTGGCGGCATGATCGAGGTACCGGCCGCCGCACTCACCGCCGCTGATTTTGCCAGCCACCTGGATTTTCTGTCCATCGGCACCAATGACCTGATTCAATATACACTGGCGATCGACCGCGTCGACGACGAGGTCAACTACCTCTACGATCCGCTGCACCCTGCCGTGCTGCGGTTGATAAAAATGACTATCGATGCCGGCAAGGTAGCCGGCATACCGGTGGCGATGTGCGGTGAAATGGCCGGTGATCCGCGATACACGCGGCTGCTGCTGGGTATGGGACTGAGCGAGTTCAGCATGCACCACACCGCACTGCCGGAAGTTAAAAGCGTCATTCACTCAAGTTCCATCGAGGCATTGAAGCCACTGGTACAGGAACTGCTGGACAATACCCGTACCGGTGGAATCCCGGAACGTATCGATTCACTCAACCAAAACACCCCCTGAACCGTCCTCCCTGTCTTACCGTACAGGAATCCTGCTGGTACACTGCGCCCAGTGCGGAGTCGGCTGATAGCGGCAACAACAGATATGACCTACAACCATGACTGAAACTGCAGACACACATACCACCAGCAGCCACCGTCTGGAGATGCTCACCGAGGCACTCGATTCGGGTGCTGCCAGCCAGATCAGCAAGCTGCTCTCCAACCTGCATTCAGCCGAAATTGCCGATCTGCTGGAGTCCTTCCCGCACGGCCCGCGCGAAATACTCTGGGGACTGGTCCAGCCTGATGACCACGGTGAGACGCTGGTCCACCTGAATGACGAGGTACGTGCCGGCCTCATCGATGAAATGAACACCGATGACCTGGTCGCCGCTACCGAAGGCCTCGATGCCGATGACCTGGCCGACCTGTTCCAGGATCTGCCGGGCGCTGTTATCCAGAAAATCCTGCGCTCCATGGACAAGCAGAACCGCGATCGGCTGGTAGCGGTTCTGCACTACCCGGAGGACACCGCCGGTGGCCTGATGAATGTCGACACGGTGACGGTACGCGCCGATGTCACCCTGGATGTGGTACTGCGTTACCTGCGGCTGCATATCGACATTCCGGACAACACCGACAACCTGATCGTTGTTGACCGCAACGGCTACTACAAGGGCATACTGCCATTGAGCCGCCTGCTGACCAATGACCCGGAGCAGCTGGTTGTGGAGGTCATGAACCGCGAAACCTCGGCGATCCCAGCAACCATGGCTGACACCGAAGTAGCCCGCCTGTTCGAAACCCATGACCTGGTATCGGCACCGGTAATCAGCGAGGAAGGCAAACTGCTGGGACGCATTACCATTGATGACGTGGTTGACGTGATTCGCGAAGATGCAGACCACTCGCTGTTGCGACTCGCCGGTCTGGACGAGGAAGACGATACCTTCGCACCGGTCGTAAAGAGTGCCCGGCGTCGCGCCGTCTGGCTCGGCATCAACCTGTTCACCGCATTTCTGGCGTCATGGGTGATTGGATTATTTCAGGCAACACTGGAACAGGTGGTAGCACTGGCGGTACTGATGCCGATCGTTGCCAGCATGGGGGGTATTGCCGGCAGCCAGACGCTGATTATTGTTATCCGCGGCATGGCACTTGGCCAGATTGGTCACACCAATGCGCGCTGGCTGATGTACAAAGAGCTGGCAGTCAGCGCACTAAACGGTATTGGCTGGGCAGTCGTGGTTGCCGTCATCGCCGCAACCTGGTTTCATGACCAGACTATCGGCATCATCATTGGTGCCGCTCTGATCATCAACCTGATCTTTGCCGCAGTAGCCGGCCTCAGCATTCCGTTTCTGCTGCAAACCATGAACGTCGATCCGGCACATGCCGGCACTGTGTTGCTAACCACGGTAACAGACATCGTTGGGTTTATGGTATTCCTGGGACTGGGAACAATCTTTCTGCTGTAGCGACCGCTCAGGCACCCGCCACCATCATCTGTTCAATCAATACCGAGCCGGTGCGTGTGTTACCGCGCAGGTCAACATCATTGCCGACCTCCACAATCTTCATGAACATGTCTTTCAGATTACCAGCCACGGTTATCTCGTCGACCGGGTACTGAATTTCACCGCCCTCAACCCAAAAACCGGCTGCACCCCGCGAATAGTCACCGGTGACATTATTAACCCCGAAACCGATCAGCTCGGTCACCAGCAAGCCGGTATCCATACTGCCCAGCAGCGCCTGCAGGTCCTTGTCACCCAGAACGATA